>NZ_DALZCD010000013.1:0-28132 GCF_031978025.1 Erwinia sp. | reverse complement strand
GAACCGACATGGCCCCTCCAGCTACTGCAAACTTTTACCCAGCAGACGCGCGCAATAAAGCGTTTAGCCTGATGCCAGCGGGCGGCAAAGCCGTCTGCTTTTCTCCCTTTGCCGCTTTCCTTTCGGCGCGGTCACACTTTCTGCCCGGCGCGGCTGTCAATTTTTTCTGTTCTGGTAATGTTAACTCCAAGTTGTTTAATTGTTAATTATCGCGGAGAGACGATCATGCGCTACGCATATCCGGGCAGTCAGGATTCCTTAATCACGCTGAAATCGCACTATGGCAATTTCATTAACGGCGAGTTCGTCGCGCCAGTGAACGGCAACTACTTCACTAATACTTCGCCGGTTAACGGCTCGACTATTGGCGAATTTCCTCGTTCCGATAAGACGGATGTCGAAAACGCTATCGATGCCGCGCACGCGGCGGCGGAAGCCTGGGGAAAAACGTCTGTGCAGGCGCGCTCGCTGGCGCTGCTGAAAATTGCCGATCGACTGGAAGAGAAGCTGGAATATCTGGCAGTCAATGAAAGCTGGGATAACGGTAAGCCGGTTCGCGAGACGCTTGCGGCCGATCTGCCGCTGGCGGTCGATCATTTTCGCTATTTCGCAGGTTGCCTGCGCGCGCAGGAAGGTACCGCTGCGGAAATCGACGAGTTTACCGCTGCCTACCATTTTCACGAGCCGCTGGGCGTGGTCGGACAGATTATTCCCTGGAACTTCCCGCTACTGATGGCGGCGTGGAAGCTGGCTCCGGCGCTTGGCGCCGGAAACTGCGTGGTGCTGAAACCGGCGGAACAGACACCGTTGTCGATCACGCTATTTGTGGAGTTGATCGCCGACCTGCTGCCGAAAGGGGTACTGAACGTGGTACACGGTTTCGGGCGTGAAGCGGGCGAAGCGCTGGCAGGCAGCCCGCGTATCGCTAAAATTGCCTTTACCGGCTCCACCGCGACCGGCGGCCATATTCTTGAGCTGGCGGCAAAAAACCTGATCCCTTCCACGGTCGAGCTGGGGGGCAAGTCGCCTAATATCTTCTTTGAAGACATCATGCAGGCCGAGCCTTCTTTTATAGAAAAAGCGGCGGAAGGGGTGGTGCTGGGCTTTTTAAACCAGGGGGAAGTGTGTACCTGTCCTTCGCGCGCGCTGGTACAAGAATCCATTTACGCACCCTTTATGGAAGCGGTGTTGAAAAGGATAAAAACCATCAAGCGCGGCGATCCTATGGACACCGATACCATGATTGGCGCGCAGGCTTCGCAGCAGCAGTTTGATAAAATCCTCTCTTATCTGGATATTGCCCGGCAGGAAGGGGCGGAAATACTCACCGGCGGTGGCGTAGAGAAACTGGATGACGATCTGGCGGGAGGCTATTACATTCAGCCGACGTTGCTCAAGGGCAATAACAGTATGCGTGTGTTTCAGGAAGAGATTTTCGGGCCTGTCGTCGGTATCACCACTTTTAAAGATGAAGCGGAAGCCATCGCGATTGCCAACGATTCTATTTATGGGCTGGGTGCAGGCGTGTGGACGCGCGACATTAACCGCGCTTATCGGGTCGGTAGGGCCATCAAAGCAGGACGCGTCTGGACTAACTGCTACCATCTTTATCCGGCACATGCGGCTTTTGGCGGCTATAAGAAATCCGGCATTGGGCGGGAAACGCATAAGATGATGCTCGATCACTATCAGCAAACCAAAAACCTGCTGGTGAGCTACAGCACCGAGCCGCTGGGCTTCTTTTAAATACCCCGTGCCGCGCCTCGTTATCCACGGGCGCGGCACAGTCTTAAAAGTGACACTGTCACGTTAACTCAGCTGGCTTTGTGACGAGCCAGCAGGTCTGCAATCTTATCTTCCGATACGGCCTGAGAGAAAAGATAGCCCTGCAGCTGATTGCAGCCTGCCTCCGCCAGTGCCGCCATTTGACTGTCGGTTTCTACGCCCTCAGCGGTGACCGTCAGCCCCATTGCCTGGCCCAGCTTCACCACCGATTCGATAATGGCCGTAGAGTTCTCCGTCACGCCTAGCGATTGGGTAAAAGATCGGTCAATCTTGATTTTATCTACCGAAAAATGGCTCAGGTAATTCAGGCTGGAGTAGCCAGTGCCAAAATCATCCAGCGCGATACGGAATCCTGCCTCACGCAGCGCGCGCATGATCTCCTGTGCACCTTTCTCATCTTCAATCAGCACCCCCTCAGTGATTTCCAGTTCGATACGAGAAGGCAGCGTTTTTTCTTCTTCTATAATCGTTTTAAAGCGTTCTACGAAGCCCGCCGAACGGAACTGCAAGGGCGAAACGTTAATCGCCATGGAGATATCAGGCCACGCCAGCGAGACCCGGCACGCTTCGCGCAATACCCATTCGCCAATCTGGATAATCAATCCCATTTCTTCCGCCAGCGGAATAAACTCTGCGGGCGAAATAAGGCCGCGTACCGGATGATACCAGCGCATTAGCGCTTCCAGACCGACTACCTCCTGCCCGGAAATATCCATCAGCGGTTGGTAATAAACGGCCAGATCGCGTCTGTTTTGCAACGCGATGCGTAAATCAGCCGCAATGAGCTGGCGCGTTTTGACCTGCTCGTCCATGGAGTTATCAAAAACGCGATACTGTCCGCGTCCCTGGCTTTTTGCTTCATACAGCGCGATATCCGCTTTTCGCATCATTTCCAGCCGATCGCCCGCGTCCTGAGGCGCCATTGCCACCCCGATACTGACGCCTATCCAGGTCTCACTCCCCAGCAGGGTAAAGGGCCGGGCCAGCGAGGTAATAATTCGCTCGCACAATGCCTGAATCTCACCGATCGAGGTAATGCCTTCCACAATCACCACAAATTCGTCGCCACCCAGCCGTCCTACGGTATCGTTTTCGGCGATCTCTTCACTAAGGCGATGCCCTACGTCGATAATCAGCTCGTCTCCCGCGTGGTGACCATAGGTGTCATTGACCTGCTTGAAGCGGTCAAGATCCAGCAACAGCAGCGCAATATGTTCCGTAGCGCGGTTCAGTCGAGCCAGTGCGTGAGTCAGCCGCTCGTCCACCAGGGCGCGGTTAGGCAGACCGGTCAGCACGTCATGAAAAGCCAGATGCTGCGCCTGCGCTTCGCTGGCGCTGAGCTGGAGCAGTGACTGAGAGAGCCTGAGCGAAGAAAGCCATAACCGGCGGATCATCACCGTGCAGATAAGCATAATGATCAGCACCATCGTCAGACCGACCGGGCCAATCACCTGGAACATCTGCGTACCCGGTGCGGCCGGACGCCAGCTGATATAACCCAGTGCGTCACCGAGGTGATTTTTTAGCAAATAGTTAGCTTCTGCCTTTATGGGATTGCCGTCGGCATAATGCAGGTCGTTCAACAAACTGCGTTGAGCGAGGGCGTTAAGATAGCGGGTGTCCAGAAATTGTAAACTCACCAGCCGGAAACGCCCGCTTCTGCCGTAGCCATCGTCAATGGCGCTGATAGCGAGTGCAGCAGGGCGGTTATCGGCCAGGGTAAAGTCAACCGCTTCGGCGTGGTCGGTAGCGGCAAGAAGCGTTTTAAGCTGCTTTGATAGCGCCAGAATCGGCTGACGCAGATGGGCGAACTGGGTGAGAGGCACATTTTTTCCCCACTCCCAGCCATAAATCGGCCGGTCGTCTCCGTCAAGAATATAGATAAGCTGGTGATCAAACATGGTCGACAGCCAGGTGCCAACATTCTGGTTCAGCCAGGAGGTATCCTGTGGCCTCTCCTCCAGATGGCGGCCAAGCGGCTGCCAAAGCGCCAGGCTGCGATTCTGTTTACGCATTTCCGTCAGGCTTTGCGCCAGCGCCGTCTCAATAACCTGCTGCTGCCGGGCGGCCGCATCCCGATTGGTTTTTGCGGTGGCCCACCAGACGGTAAACGTGGCGGCAATAAAAGTAATTAATAACACCAGCACCAAAGGGATAATCACTTCGCGGATAAAGTGGCTGCGGAAACTGTCTGATATTTTCATATTTTTTATCAACCCACGCGCAGGATAGCAGCACTGCCTCTACTTTGAGGCTAGCATAAATCCCGGCCGCGGTTAGCAGGGCCGGGCGCTACCAGCCGCAACGGTATTATACCGCGGAAGATTTAGCGTGATCTCCATCACATTAAGAGCGGCGGAAGGCTTGCCTGACCACCAGCCAGCGCGGAAAAAAGCCGGCCCGCCGTGCTTTTACTGCGGCCTTCCAGCACTGTTTCAGCGCGATTTGCAGGATTAACGCATCGTATTACTTATACAAAAACGTTATAAAACATAACGTTATGTATTCAGCTCGCCGCAAGGTTAACCTCATCCAAAACCGGGTATGGGTATTAAAACGCATCCTAAATTAAAGGGGATTTACTTTTTCTATAATCATTATTCCAAATTAATCTGACTGAAATTTTAATTTACATTAGCCAGAAAGAACTTATTTTCACTTGTGAAAGGCTAAGCGGGACAATATTTATTGTTATTATTTATCTTATGAAGCGTAATTTTTCATATTGAGCGGCAGGATTTTTTCAATAAACCCTAAAATAAGAATAAAAAAGGATGGGCGGGTTAACGTGCTTTTTCCTTTACCTAAAGCGCTCAGCATTTATTGGCCCGAATAGAAAAACAGCAGAGCGAATGTTGTACAGGAAACGGCTTTTTTCTCACTGCGGGTCGCCGGGGCCGATCCCGGTTCGGGCCTGGTCGCATGAATTTTCGCCAAAGACCGCGTTTGAGCGTGTTGTTGGTTGGCCTGCGGCTTTAGCCTGTGCAGGTTTTATTATCCATAAGCTGCCTTTTTCGGTGGCCGGAGGAGGTTGTTGCACCGGGTTAACCGCAAGGACCACGGTAAAATAAAAGTCCGTTTCACTAACAGGGCCACCTGCTAAATCTGTACCGCCACGGTTGCCGCTATGCCCACGGCAGAACTCCAGATAAAAATGGTTCAGTTGGGGGCGAAAAGCGGAGAATGATTGGTCAGCTTTTTTTATCTCAGATTCCCTATTTTCTTAATAGCGTTTAGCGCGTGCCAAAGATACCCGCTTGCCGCATTCTTTTATAACAACATGTTGCTGAGCGGTACTATTCTGGCGCGGCTTCTGGCGTTGCCAGCCGCGCTTTTAAGACTATTTCCCGGATGTAGTTCGGGCAGCGATTTGTTAGTCTGCGTTATTGATAAATGATAAACCGAGCACGATAGAAGAGATTATGTCGATTAAGCGTAATGCGGTTGCGAATTATGTCGGTCAGATTTATATCACGCTTGCCGGGATACTGGTCGTACCCTTATATATTCATCAACTGGGCATGGAGATTTACGGCCTTATCGGCTTTTTCTCGATCCTGTTGACCTGGCTACAGCTGCTGGACGTGGGGATTTCCACCACGCTGCTGCGTGAGGCGGCCCGCTATCGCGCCGATCGGGAGCAAAACCCGTGGTTCCCCTCGCTGTTCGCTACGCTGGGTAAGTTCTTTCTGATCTCTTCCGCCGTCTTGGTGGTGATGGGCTGGCTGGCTTCGCCTTATGTCGCCTCTCACTGGCTGCACGCGAAAACGATCCCTCATCAGGATTTGGTTATCGCGGTGGGGATTATGGTGCTGACCGCCGCTATTCGCTGGCGTATCGGGCCTTATCGCAGCGTGATTGTTGGTTATGAACATCAGGTCTGGCTGAACGCGCTGAACCTGGTGGTGATTACGCTCCGTACTTTTGGCGCGGTATTCGTTATCCGCTTCGCCTCAAACCCGGTTATTTTCTTCTTCTGCTGGCAGCTGTTGATTTCACTGGGCGAAGCGTTCTTCTGTATTCGCAAATCCTACCAGCTGGTGCCTAAAAGCGACCGCAATACCAAAGTAGATAACCTGAAGGGCGTACTGAAGCCTTTCCTGCGCTTCGCCGTTGGCGCGGCCTTTTCCAGTGCGATCTGGACTTTTATCTCGCAGATCGACCGCCTGGTGCTTTCCAAAACGCTGCCGCTGGCTACCTACGGCTCCTTTACCGTGGTGGCCACGGCCGCTACCGGCATCGTGATGCTCAGCAGCCCAATTATGCAGGCGATTGTGCCGCGTATGACCGGCATGCGTACCAAAAGCGGGCAGGGTGAGAAGGAAACGCTGCAGCTTTATCGCTGGACCACCCAAGCCGTCAGTATTTTTATGGCGCCACTAAGCCTGACCATCGCTTTCTACCCAACGCAGCTGATCTGGGCCTGGACACAGAATGCGCAGATCGGCGAGCAGATGTCGCTGGTCATGACGCTGTATGCACTGGGCAGCGGCGTGCAGGCGATTGTTGGCCTGCTTTACAATCTGCAGTATGTTAACGGCAACCTGTCGCTGCATATGAAAGGCTTTACGCTATTTGCGATTATCCTGATCCCATTGAATATCTATGCGGCCATCCACTATGGCGCGCTCGGTACGGGTATCGTGTGGGTTGCGCAGAACATTTTCTACCTGCTGGTGTGGTCGTGGATCGTGCACAGGAAGTTTGCGCCAACAATCCATATGCAATGGCTGACCCGCGATGTCCTGCTGATTTGGGCGGTTTCTGCCTGCGTGGCCTTCCTCACGCTGTCGATTCCTTTCGAGTGGAACGACAACCGCTGGCTGAACCTGCTGTTCCTGGGCCTCATTGGCTTTGTGAACCTGGCAATCTGCTGCCTGCTGCACAGTAAAGTAGGTGAGCACCTTAAGAACGTAACTTTCCGTCGGCTGAACCTGCGAGGTGAAAGATGATTAACCAGGACGATCTGGCTCAGCCAACGCTGTCCGTGATTATGCCCGTCTACAATGGGCGGGCCGATCTGAGCGAGGCGGTTGATTCACTGCTGCAACAAACGGTCGTACCGCAGCAGATTATCATTATCGACGACGGCTCTACCGACGGCACCGATCGACTGATTGAAGAGTATTGCCAGCGCGAGCCGCGCATTCAGCTGGTGCGTAACGCTCACGGCGGCGTCAGCGCCGCCCGAAATAAAGGGCTGGAGCTGGCTACCGGCGATTTCATCTATTTTATGGATGCCGACGATCTTACTGGCCCCACGCTGTTTGCCGATTTCCTGCGTGAAAAGCGAGCCTCTCCAACGCTGGAAATGTTCTGCTTTGCCGCCAAAATGTTTATGGATGTGCCGGTGGCGGAGCGTAAGCCCGAGATCACCCACGCCCGTAACCTTAAGGGGCTGTACAGCGGCGGCACGGCGTTTATCCAGCAGCTGAACAGCAGCGGCTCTGCGCATCGCGTGCTCTGGTCCAGCATTATCTCCCGCGAGCTGATTGAGCGTACGCGCAGCCGCTTTCTGCCCATTCAGAACCATGAAGACGCACCCTTCATGTTTACCCTCTATTTGCAGGCAAAACAGGTCTTCGTAACGCCGGAAGCCTATTACTTCAAGCGCTATACCACCACGTCGCTGTCCGTAAGGACACGCGATTTTTCCTGGGTGAAGAACTATTTTATTGCCCGCGAAGGGACGGAAGAAGCGATTAGGGCGGCGAACGTGCCGGTGGAAAGCACGCTGGTGGATGATTACTACTTCCCGGTAATGAGCGGCTGCCTGAAAATGCTGCGTGAGCACGATATGACCGTGCCAAAGGAGTACCAGCCCAGGGTAAACGCGCTGGTACGTAAGCTGACGCGTAACAATATCAAACTGATGGTTATCTGGTATCTGAACCCGCTTTACAGCAGCCTGGTCTACTGTAAGAAAAAGCTCTCCAACGCGTTATAATTGTTATTCGTCCTGCTCTCTGGCGGCGGCTATTTTGGCCTGCCGCCAGTTGAGCAGCGGCGTGACGGAAATCCCGTGTACGATGACGCTGGCCACAATTAACGTAAAGGCGATATTCGCCATACGGGTCATCTCTTCCCCCGCCACGCCATGCGTATAGGCCCAGGCAATGTAGTTAATACTGCCGATACCCCGTATCCCCAACCAGCCAATAATCATCTTCTGCTGCCAGGGCGCTTTGATGCCCGCCGTACCCAGCCAGACTGCCGTCGGGCGGATAAACACAAACAGCACCAGCGCCATCAGCAGCCCGGCCGGATCCCAGTGCTGTGCCAGCGTGACGCCCAGCACGATAATGATGCCGGCCGCGAACAGCCTTTCGACGGTATCACCGAACGACAGCGCATCGCCGACCACCAGGCCTACCGAGCGCGCCGGATCCGGTTCAAGGGATTCATGACGAATGTGCGGATTCACCAGTACTTCCGCTGGCGGACGATGATCGCTATCGTCAAAGGCATCGGCGGGCTGACGGCGAATAACGCTGACTTCCGCCCGACGCAGGCCGACACCGGCGGCAAAAGCGGCAAGGAAACCTGAAGCGTCAAGCGCCTGAGCCGCCGCGTAGCTCAGCGCGATAAGCGCCAGCGCCAGAAAATCGTTCGGGGCAACATCTTTATGCGCATAGCGTAAGTGCGTAACGTATTTACCCACTACGCGGCCAAAGAGAAAGCCGATACCCAGCCCGCCGATAATGGCCCAAAGGACGTCTTTCAGCATCCAGTGGCTAAAAAGATCCAGCGTCATTTCTTGCTGCGTGGTCAGCAGCGTCACCGCCAGCATCAACAGCGGCAGGGCCGTGCCGTCATTCATCCCGGCCTCGCTGGAGAGCGAAACGCGCAGGTTATCGTCGTCACGGGCATCGTTGACGGAGATCAGGCTGGCCAGCACGGGGTCGGTCGGCGCAACGATGGCGCTAAAGGCGATGGCGAACGGCCAGGAGAGCCCGACCAGATAGTGTGCCGCCAGCGACATACCCAGCACGGTCAGCAGCATGCCGGGAAAAGCGAGCCGCATGCCCAGCCGCCAGCCCTGATGCCGCAACGGCAGTCTGAGCTTCAGGCCGGTAATAAATAGCGAGGCCGCCATCGCGATTTCGGTAAGGTGAGCCGTCAGTTCGGCATGCGCGGCAATATCAACGTGCAGCAGATCCAGCACCCAGGGGCCACAAATCACGCCGGCTATCAGATAAATAGAAAAAGTGGTGACCGGACCGCGATTGATCCAGCCCGATGCCAGCGACATCAGTAATAAAAGTCCGCCCGTTGCGGCTGTCCAGCCAAGAAAATCCATCAATACGCCTCCGTAGTCTTCAGGGGATAATTATGGACGCTGATAAAGAATCGGTGGGGATATCTCATTGAAAAAGCATATTTTTGGTAAAAAAAAGCACAATGATGCGCAAAAAGAAGGAGAAACAGCGCAGCGGGTAATAACCCAGGCATTCTGTGCCGTTCGTCAGTGAGCAAAAGCGACAGACATTGTCAGAAAGCGCCCGTGGGTATACTGTTAACGGACTGACTTTTTATCCCAGGCGGCACCTCTCTGCCGCTGACTATCTGCTAAACCGAGGTTGTTTTGTCGATTCTATCCCCAAACCTTCGTCCACGACGCCTGCGTCAGACTCCTTCCCTCCGCACGCTGTTCCAGGAAACATCGCTCAGCATTAACGATCTGGCGCTGCCGATTTTTGTTGAGGAGGGTCTGGACGACTATAAAGCGATTCAGGCTATGCCTGGCGTCATGCGTATTCCGGAAAAACGTCTGGCCTATGAGATCGAGCGTATCGCGAAAGCGGGCATCCGTTCGGTGATGACCTTCGGCATCTCTCATCATACGGATGCCGACGGCAGCGATACCTGGCAGGAAAACGGGCTGGTTTCGCGCATGTCTCGTATCTGTAAAGAAACCGTCCCGGAAATGATCGTCATGTCAGATACCTGCTTTTGCGAATATACCTCGCACGGGCACTGCGGCGTGCTGCACGATCGCGGCGTGGATAACGACGCCACGCTGATCAACCTTGGCAAACAAGCCGTTGCCGCCGCACGTGCGGGCGCCGATTTTATCGCGCCATCGGCCGCTATGGATGGACAGGTCGCGGCTATTCGCCATGCGCTGGATGAAGCAGGCTTTACCGACACGGCCATCATGTCTTACTCCACCAAGTTTGCTTCTTCTTTCTATGGCCCGTTCCGTGAAGCGGCAGGGACCTCGCTAAAGGGCGACCGCAAAACTTACCAGATGAACCCGATGAATCGCCGCGAGGCGATCCGTGAGTCGTTAATCGACCAGGCCGAAGGTGCGGATGCGCTGATGGTGAAACCGGCGGGTGCCTATCTGGATATTATTCGCGACGTGCGCGAGCGTACCGAGCTGCCGCTGGCGGCCTATCAGGTCAGCGGAGAGTACGCGATGCTGAAGTTTGCCGCGCAGGCCGGCGCCATCAACGAGCGTGACGTGGTGCTGGAAAGCCTGGGCGCGATCAAGCGCGCCGGTGCCGACCTGATCTTCAGCTATTTTGCGCTGGATCTGGCGGAACAAAAGCTGCTGTAAGTGACGTCATCTTAGCCTGCACGGCTATTGTCGGGTCGGAGGGGGATTGCCTCTCCTGCCCGGCACGTCACCGTTTTGTACACTTCCATCAATGCAGATAACGTATGGCGTGGGAAGGGGATGCCTGCAAACCGCGGGCACCTGCAACGCGCGTTGGGACGATCGGCTTTGCTGGTAGTGCCGGGCAATTTTTTGCTAAGAACGGTTGTGCTGTCGGCATGGCTTGCCAGGACTGGTTTTATTTCGCCGTCGGCAAATCGCTGTAGCGTGTAGTCCAGGCAGGGGAAAGCATTTCCCGCTTCATTGACCAGCTTTTTTCCGTGCCCTGACCGGCAAACCAGACTTTGCCCTTGCCGGATTGGTTCAGCGTATCCATCGCGGTCATTAATGCTGCGCTGTTGGCCTTTGGCTGCGCTTCGGCAAACAGATCCAGCTGCGCCACGCCTTCGCTGTAAAAATCGCTTAGCATCACGCCCGCTTTTATATAACGTTCTCCTTCACGCCAGATCCGATCGAGCGCTTCGATCGCTACCCGAATAATATCGCGCGTATCGTTTGAGGGCAGGAGCAGCCTGCCGGACACCTGGTTACTGTAGCCGGTGCCAGGGTCATCGTGCGGGCTGGTACGGATAAAAACGCTGATAAAACGGCAGTACTGTTTCTCGCCACGCAGCTTTTCCGCCGCGCGCTCTGCCCAGGCGCAAATAGCCTGATGCATATCGTGGTAGTCGGTCACCCGGTGTCCAAAAGAGCGACTACAAACAATCTGCTGTTTAACGGGGGCTATTTCTTCTAACGCCAGGCAGGATTCGCCACGTAACTCGCGGACTGTTCTCTCCATCACCACGCTGAAATGCTTGCGCAGGGTAGGGACGGTGCTGTCGGCTAAATCCAGCGCGTTTTTAATGCCCATCAGCTGCAAGCGCTTGCTAACCCGACGGCCAACGCCCCAGACTTCTTCAACCGGCACCAGCGGCAGCAGCCTGCGCTGGCGCGCCGGATCCGAGAGATCCACGACGCCGCCGGTCTTGCTCCACTTCTTCGCCGCATAGTTAGCGAGCTTGGCCAGGGTTTTGGTCGGCGCGATGCCGACGCCCACCGTCAGGCCGGTGAACTGCAAAACGGTACGGCGAAGCTGGCGGCCAAAATCCTCCAGCGCCAGGCAATGGTTGACGCCGGTTAAATCCATGAAGGCTTCGTCAATAGAATAGCGTTCAATAAAGGGGGCCTGCTCTTCAAGGATGGCCATAACGCGATGGCTGAGATCGGCATAGAGCGCATAGTTAGAGCTGAAAACCTGTACCTGCAGACGTTTTAAGTCATTTTTGATTTTGAAGTACGGTTCGCCCATTTTTATATTAAGTAGCCTGGCTTCTGCGGAGCGGGAAATGATACAGCCGTCATTGTTAGAAACGACGACGACGGGTTTTCCCTTCAGATCCGGCCGAAAGACCGTCTCGCAGGAAGTATAGAAGTTGTTTACATCAACAAGCGCAAACATAGTCGTAGCCTGAATCAAGCCAGCATGCGGCGATTACTGTACTGGCGTAAATAAAATGAGTCCCGGCCGGCAAAGGTTTCCCTGACCGGACGCGTGTCCTGTTTACAGCAGATTCTGGTGCCTGTTTTTAGTAGATTTCAGAATAAAAGTGACGACGCCGAAGATTTCTAACTCTTCCATATTATGAAACTCAATGGGAGAGTAGTGACGATTACGCGGCATCAGCTGCAAAAAAGGACGGGTGCGCAGCTCCTTGACGGTAAATTCACCGGCTACCGCAGCGACCACGATATCGCCATGCGTGGCCGTCAGCGAACGATCCACCACCAGCAAATCCTCATGGCCGATGCCGGCCTCAATCATTGAGTCGCCGCTGACTTTAATAAAATAGGTTGCGCTGGGGTGGCGCAGCACCAGCTTATTCAGATCCAGCCGGTCTTCAATGTAATCCTGGGCCGGGCTGGGAAAGCCGCAGGGAACGCGCTCAATAAATAGCGGTAAAAAAAGATCTTCCATTATTTCAGCAGGGGAAATGGGCTGCATAAGAGTTATTCCAGTTTAACTGTATATGCATACAGTATCGTTGAATGTGCGCGCCAGGCAAGAGATTGATCGAGTTTTTTATATAAATTATTGTAATGTATTAGTTTTATCCGATATTCAGCGCAATACGCTCGCGGAAAATGCCACCGCTGGCGCGACGGTAGAATAAGCGTTGCCTCTGTAAAAGGCGAAAAACCGTTCGTTTCTTTTTTCTTACCGGCCAAAACCGGGCGCCTACGCAAGGTTGAAAGCCTGGTTTTACGCATCTTAGTGTTGGCATTCTGCCCCGGAAAATGTCATAAAATATCCCGTTTTTCATCGACCTCTTATCATTTTTCTCTGGGATAATCATACGCGATGATGTTTTCTTTTGACTGGCACCGTTTTTTCCTGAACGACCTTTCCATCACTTTTTTAGGCGAAGTTGCGGTTCGGGTTCTGTTCGCTTACGTTGTCGTTTTCCTTTTTTTAAAAATTTCCGGCAGGCGCGGCATCCGCCAGCTGTCGCTGTTTGAACTGGTGATTGTGCTGACGTTAGGCTCCGCTTCCGGGGACGTGACTTTTTATGATGATGTGCCGGTACTGCCGGTTGCGATGGTCTTTGTGGTGCTGCTGGGACTTTATCGGCTAACCACTTTCCTGACTGCGCGGAGTTCCCGTATCGCTAAATGGGTTGAAGGCGAAGTGATCACGCTTATTCAGGACGGCCTGTATAAGCTGGACAGCCTGGACGGGTTAAACATTTCTGAAGATGAGTTTTTTATGGAGCTGCGGCAGGAGGGCGTCGAACATTTAGGCCAGATCCGACTGGCGCTGATTGAACTGGACGGCGATATCAGCGCCTATTACTACGATCGGGAAGAGGTGCGGCCCGGCCTTTCCGTGTTGCCACCTGAACATCGCAAGGATTATACCTGCGTGCCTGCCGACGGTCTTTACGCCTGTAACCATTGCGGACAGACGCAGCGACTGCAGGCAAAGCAGCAGCTGGCGTGCCCTCGCTGCCAGCGCAGCCTCTGGTCACTGGCACTGACGTCCCGGCGTTCGCTCTAGCGGCAGGAAGTACACGCGCTCTCCTGCCTGGTAAGTGATTTTCCCGGTTTGCTGCGGGGGCTGAAAATTGTAAAGCCTACGGGCTACCGGGCTATTTGGCATATGCTGGAAAACCGTACGGGCTACCTGGCCCGCGGGTATATGCTGGAAAATTGTGCAAGCTATCTGGCCCCGTGAGAGGCGCAGGAATATCGGGGGCCTGGGCGCTTTCTGCGCGTCCAGTGCGCTGCAAGCAGAGCAGGACGCGTCGTTTTCATGGTAGTGAGCAGGGTGGCAGGCAGTATCGAACGCTTTAACCGTGCTGTCTGTTAAAAAAGGCTCGCTACAGGGCGAGTAGCCGCGCCAAAGATCAACCACAATACCTTTGCCATCGAACAGGGCTGTTAACTACCCATCTTTTCCCTGATATTCTGTTCTGCGCTTTATCCCTGCCTGAACAAGGTGTTTATTCGCCACTTCGCCTGTTTATAATGAAATATCAGCAATAGCAAATAACGCAAGCTGCAAAATTTTCCCTGTTTTTTAATATAATTCGTATCCAGTTATGTCATTGCGCATAATAGCAGCGGCAATGACAGGAAATAACGTCAGGGTTTTTATGAAGGGAATAATGGGAGAAAGGAGCCACGACAAAAGGGTGGCCATGATATAACAGGGGGGACCCTCTACGTTAAAACGAACCCGCCAGACGGGTCCGTTGCGCAGAAAAAAATCTATTTACGGGCGAGATCTGTGCGTGCTTCCAGCGTTTGCTGATAGTCATCCAGAAAAACTTTTTCTGCTGGATCCAGCCTGTCCATACCGCTGGTAAAACGGTGCCAGTACGGATAGCGCGGCGCGGGTCGCGTTGCCTGCTCAATCCTTTTGATCTGTGCCTCGCTCAGCGTCAGTTCCGTGGCGGCCAGGTTGTCCTGCAAATGCTGCTCGGTACGGTTACCAACAATCAGCGACGTGATGCCGGGACGCGTCAGCAGCCAGGCCAGACAGACCCGCGCGGTAGAAACATTATGCTCTTCGCCTACTTCAGTAAGCACGTCGATGACATGATAAGCGTGCTCCATATCATGTACGTAGGGTTCCGGCCAGCCGTTACCCTGACGGGAAGTGGGCGGCGTTTTCACATTGCGCTGCACGGTGCCGGTCAGCAGCCCTTCACCCATCGGTCCCCAGATCAGCGTACCGATATTCTGATCCAGCGCCATCGGCAGCAGCTCGAATTCCGCCTCGCGCGACTCTGGCGTGTAGTAAATTTGCTGGCTTACCGGTTTCAGCAACTGATTTACCTCAGCGCAGCCCAGCGTTTTCATCATTTGCCAGCCGGTATAGTTGGAGGTACCGAAGTAGCGGATTTTGCCGCTTTTGACCAAATCCTCGAGCGCGCGCAGGGTCTCTTCTACCGGCGTAACGCCATCCCAGTTATGGATTTGGTAGAGATCGATATGATCCGTTTTCAGGCGCTTTAAGCTGTTCTCGCAGGATTTAATCAGGTGAAAGCGCGTGGCGCCGCTGTCGTTAGGATCGTCGCTCATCGGGCTGCGGGCCTTCGTGGCCAGAATAACGCGCTGACGGTTGCCGCCCAGCGCCTCGCCCAACGTTTCTTCTGCTCCGCCTTTGGAATAGAGATCGGCTGTGTCCACGGTGTTGACACCCCGTTCCAGCGCTATTTCAATAAAACGGCGGGCCTGACGGGCATCCACGTTGCCGGTTTTTTCAAAGCCAGCCTGACCGTTAAAGGTTAACGTACCGAGCGTCAGCTCAGAAACCATCAGGCCGGAATGGCCCAGTTTTCTGTACTTCATTGCTTTCTCCTCACTATAAACCCGAGGGCAAGCATAGACCACAAAGCACGTTTGCAGGTGAGTCAGGGACTATTTTATATGGAACCGGGTTATTCAGGTCACCGTTGGCGCCACTGATAAATAATAAATCCTGCCTGAGAGCGCTTATTGCGGTGCTATTAGTGCCACAATCTTAATGATAATTGTTACGCTAATGGGGCAAAATAAGAAGACCGTTCAGAGGGGAAGGAATAAATTCTGTTTTTCTTTGGCCGTAATTAATTACCAGGACTAATCTTATTCCGCTCATTTTCAGGTGAGCGGCCTTGCAGCCTGAAAAAATAAACTATGCTTGAGGTGAGGTTTTTACACCTGAATAGTGATGTTGAATATTTTTAAGCAGGATCTGTCCGCGTAATCTATTTCTGCCGTCATAACTCAGGTATGAAAACCAGCTAAAAACAGCGGGGAGATCTGCCAGAGAGCAGGTCACCGGACGCCTTTTCTGACTGGAGTGAGCTATGTTCAGACACGTAAAAAAATTGCAGTATACCGTTCGCGTTGCCGGACCAAACCCAGGCCTGGCCAATCTGCTGCTGGAGCAGTTCGGCGGGCCGCAGGGCGAACTGGCTGCCGCCTGTCGCTACTTTACTCAGGGCCTGGCAGATGAAGATGAAGGCCGTCGCGACATGCTGATGGACATTGCCACCGAAGAGCTGAGCCATCTGGAAATCATTGGTTCGCTGGTCGGCATGCTGAACAAAGGTGCCAAAGGCAAGCTGGCTGAAGGAACAGAAGAAGAGGGCGAGCTGTACCGCTCCATTACCGGCAACGGTAACGATAGCCATCTGACCTCTATTCTTTACGGTGGTGGCCCGGCGCTGACCAACTCTGGCGGCGTGCCATGGACAGCGGCTTATATCGACACCATTGGTGAACCTACTGCCGATTTGCGGTCCAACATCGCCGCCGAAGCACGCGCTAAAATCCTCTATGAGCGTCTGATTAACGTGACGGACGATCCGGGCGTAAAAGATGCGCTGGGCTTTTTAATGACCCGAGAAGTGGCGCATCAGATCTCTTTTGAGAAAGCGCTATATTCCATCCGAAATAACTTCCCGGTCGGTAAGCTGCCACCTATCGAACAGTATTCGAACGTTTATTACAACATGTCAGAGGGTGGCGAGGTTCGCGGAAGCTGGAACTCGGATGAAAACTTCACTTATGTCGCCGATCCTATGCCTGCGGTGGACGGAGGTGACGGCTATGCCAGCATTACGTTGCCATCCGACCAAAAAACCGAACTGGATAACCTGGCATTGCGTACCGCCTCTGACACCACGGTCAACCCGGTTACCGGTACCGATCTTGGGGCCTCAGGTCCGATTGAAAACGAAACCGCCGGTAAATCTGCGGTAAACGTACCGAAAAAATAAGTTCCATCGCGGGGAGGACGGCCGTTCTCCCCCTTCGCGCTCGCGGTTGTACAAGTTTCAGTTTATTCCTGAAAAACGTGGTTTTAAGGGTAAATGGCTAAATCTTTTGGGAATTAGTCGTTATTTATTAGCTGAAATGTGAACAGACAACGCCATTTATGTCTCAAAAAAGCACTTTTTGCAAAAAAAATCCGGCACAGGCTTTTAAGATACTGTACATCAATTTAAAAGCTGTACAGGGTAGAAGCGTTACCCCTTCGGGCATTCTTTCACCTGCTTAAGAGGATCCATTATGCGTCAGGATAATTTCAACACACAAACCGCGGACATGAGCCTGTATTTCGGTGCGCATGACGCTGTTGTGCCTTCTCATCAGGAAACGCTGGGTGAGGTAGTGATGGAGATTTTAAAGTCCGGCATGACGGTTAATCGCCAGTCAATCTGTGCAAAGCTGCTGAGCCGCCTGGCCGACGTTAGCGAGCCCGATCTCGAAAAACATCATCATGAGCTGATTGCTATGCTGTTCGGTCGCGAAGGCTGAACGCGCACGTTCCGTTATGCCCACCGTTCGTTCGACCTGCTTTTTCTTTCCGCGTTGGCTAAGGCATCCTGTCCTGGCCCACGCGGAAAAGCGATCCACGCGGCAACCAAGCCAGAGAAGTTTCCATGGACCATCGCCATTCTGAAAAATTACGGGATCTTATGTTGGGAGAGGCCACGCTAAGGCTTCTTGATCAACAGCGCCCGCTCAACTTCGCCTCGCTTATTGATGAACTCCGCGCGTTGGCGGCCCGGCAAACCGATGAAGCCAGCCGCAAGGCCTGTCTGGCGGCTATCAGGGAGCTTCGTCATGCACAGGTCAACGCCGGTGAAGGCCTGACCCACCGTACCGCCAGTGACGATAACGTCATTCACTGATTCCGCCAAAGCCGTCTTCTGCACGGCATAATCTCTTCTGTTTGCCCACCGGCCAGGCAAGGTTTTCTCCTGTTCGGGCTGGCATTCGCCTGCCCGCCACAATGTAAATTTGCGGTGAAAAGCAAAATTAGCGACCACAATGGCTGAAGGTTTTCCATTTGCCGCCGATACTTGGGCTGAATGGAGGAAAAAGCAGGAACGGCAGGAGAGGGGGAATGATAATAAGAATTCAGATAAACGAGTTGCGCACCGGCATGTACGTGCACAAGCTGGAAGTTTTCTGGCTAAAGCACCCTCTCGTGCGTAACCATATGTTGCTCACCACGCAGCAGCAGATCGACATTATCGCGGAAAGCGGTATTAAAGAAGTCTGGATCGACCTGGATAAAGGTCGCGGCCCTGACAATCAGGATCCGCTGCATGAACAGCTGGCCTTGCCGAAAATATCGGGCATCCATGAAGAGATTGCGCAGGCGCAGGCTATCTGTATGCACGCCAAAGGCGAAGTGATGAACATGTTCAGCGATGCGCGTCTCGGTAAAACTATCGATACCAGCAACACGCTGCCGCTGGTGGATGAAATTGGCGGCTCCCTCAGCCGACATCCGGCCGCCTTGCTGAGTGTGGTGCGCCTGAAAACGCACGATGATTATACCTACCTGCATTCCGTGGCGGTTTGCGCCCTGATGGTATCCCTTTCCCGCCAGCTTAACCTTGATGACGACCAGACCCGCGTGGCGGGCACCGCCGGGCTGCTACACGATGTCGGTAAGGCTGGCGTATCGCTGGAGATTCTCAATAAGCCCGGCAAGCTCACCAACGAAGAATTCGACGTGATGAAGCTGCATCCGGTGATGGGCGAGGATCTGCTGCGCCGCAGCGGTGAAAATGAAGCGGTACTGGACGTAGCGCTGCATCATCATGAAAAAATTAACGGCAGCGGCTACCCGGACGGCCTTAAAGGCAAAGATATTTCACAGCTGGCGCGCATGGCGGCGATTTGTGACGTTTACGATGCGGTTACCTCCAATCGCCCCTATAAAACGGGCTGGAATCCGGCCAGCGCTATGCACCAGATGGCCAGCTGGGAAGGGCACTTCGATCGCAAAATCTTTTACGCCTTTGTCAAAGCCGTCGGCATCTATCCGGTCGGCTCTATTGTGCGTCTGGCTTCGGGGCGCGTAGCGGTAGTGATTGAACCGGGTGAAAGTTCGCTGCTGCTGCCCAGGGTTTGCGTTTTCTATTCCCTGCCTGCCAATCAGATGCTGCGGCCGGAAGTTATCGACCTGGCCGACCGCTATTGTTGGGACAGCATTGCCGGGCCGGAAGAGGCGGATACCTGGAGCCACTACAATCTGAACACGCTATGGATGTCGCCCGTCGCCTGACGGGCAGGAACGCCTCCGCCTCACCATTTCAACATCATATTTCCTGTTTTTTCCAAAATTTTCACAATTTCGTATTACTCCTGGCGCTTTTGCCGCGTTTATTTGCCATGTTAGACGGGTAACAAATGACCTGACAGCGGCAGCGCGTCTGGCAGAGCCGTTATCAGTGACTATACTGAATGCTGATGTTGTTACGCATGTGGCAACGAGATGAGACAGACTGCACGGGGCGTGCAGAGATTATGCAGAAGGAATCAGCGCCGAATACCCTCTCTAACGCATCCTCTTTCTCTCTCCGCCGCATCCGCTGACAGAAATTTTTTCCTCGTGCGTTGTGGGCAGAACAGACGGTAAGTCTGCTCCCGCCAGCGTCAGTCGTTCAATCCGACCGACGTAGCACCGTGGCACACATGATCAGGAGGAATATTTGTGAATACGCTGGAGTCCGTACCCCCTTTAGTGCCTCAGGGGCGTTACGCTTTTTTCTTTGATGTGGACGGCACGCTGGCCGCTATTCAGTCACGCCCGGAAGAGGTTTTCATTCCTGATGCGGCTAAAACCGCGCTTTCCCGCCTGGCCGCATTAAGCGATGGCGCACTGGCGCTGGTCTCTGGCCGCCCGGCTCGCGAGCTGGATGCGCTGGTGGCACCCTTACTTTTTCCACTGGCTGGCGTACACGGCGCGGAACGTCGTGATGCTGCCGGACAAACTGAACGGCTTTCCCTGCCGGATGACGTCGCCGCCTCGTTGGCGTCTCTGCTGAGCGAAGCCGTGGCGAAAATGCCGGACACGCAGCTGGAAACCAAAGGCATGGCCTTTGCGCTGCACTATCGACGCGCGCCGCAGTATGAACAGGCGATCCTGGCGCTGGCAGAAGAAATGACCCAACGCTTTCCCGAACTGGCTCTGCAGCCGGGCAAATGTGTGGTCGAACTAAAGCCAAAAGGCGTCAGTAAGGGAGCCGCCATCGCCGCTTTTATGCAGCAAGCCCCTTTTGCCGGCAGAACGCCGGTATTTTTAGGTGATGATTTGACCGATGAGGCAGGTTTTGAAGCGGTCAATGCCCTGGACGGCATCGCAATCAAGATAGGTGAAGGTGACACGCAGGCAGGCTATCGCCTGGCTGACGTCGAGGCTGTGTATCACTGGCTTGAGCAAACATTATTAAAACTAGAGCAAGACGATAAGTCATTAAGGAGTCAAGGTTATGAGTCGCTTAGTAGTCGTATCTAACCGCATTGCTGTACCGGATGGGTCAAAAACCAGCGCGGGCGGACTGACCGTTGGCATTATGGACGCGCTGAAAACCACCGGCGGCCTGTGGTTTGGCTGGAATGGGGAGATTAATGAGATAGGCGAAGAAGACAAGGAGATGGATCTGTTCGAAAAAGATAACGTCACCTACGCTTCCTTCGGACTGAATCAAAACGATTATGACCTTTATTACCTGCAATTTTCCAATGCGGTAGTCTGGCCAGCCTTCCACTACCGCCTCGACCTGGTGAATTTCCAGCGTGAGGCCTGGGATGGCTATTGCCACGTCAACACCATGCTGGCGAAGCGTCTGCTGCCGCTGATTGAGCCGGACGACGTGCTGTGGATCCACGATTATCACCTGCTGCCGTTCGCCGCTGCGCTGCGTAAACTGGGTGTGAAAAACCGTATCGGCTTCTTCCTACATATTCCTTTCCCGACGCCGGAAATCTTTAACGCGCTGCCGCCACACAATGAGCTTTTGGAAATGATGTGCGATTACGATCTGCTGGGTTTCCAGACCGAAAGCGATCGCATGGCATTCCTGGAGTCGCTGGCGCTGCTGACGAAGGTGGAAACCACCGATAAAACGCACGTGGCGTTTGGCAATCAGTTCACTACCGAGGTTTACCCGATAGGGATCGAGCCGGACAGCATTAAAGAGATGGCTGAAGGGCCGCTGCCGCCGAAAATGGCCGCAATGAAACGCGACCTGGGCGACGCTAAAAATATCATTGCCTGTGAGCGTCTGGATTACTCGAAAGGGTTGCCGGAACGTTTCCTTGCTTATGAAGCGCTGCTGGAAAACTTCCCTGAGCATCGTGGAAAAATTCGCTATTCGCAGATTGCGCCGACGTCGCGCGGCGACGTGCAGGCCTATCAGGATATTCGCCACCAGCTGGAAACCGAAGCAGGCCGTATTAACGGTAAATACGGTACGCTGGGCTGGACGCCACTTTATTACCTTAACCAGCACTTCGACCGTCGTCTGCTGATGAAAATCTTCCGCCTGACCGATATCGGTCTGGTTACGCCACTGCGTGACGGGATGAATCTGGTAGCGAAAGAGTACGTGGCTGCGCAGAATCCGGAAGATCCGGGCGTGCTGGTGCTGTCGCGCTTTGCCGGGGCGGCCAACGAGCTGACCTCTGCGCTTATCGTGAACCCTTACGATCGTGATGAGGTTGCCGCCGCGCTAAACCAGGCGCTGACCATGCCGTTGGACGAGCGTATCTCTCGCTACAACGACATGATGGACGTGCTGCGTAAGAACGATATTACGCACTGGCGCAAAACTTACCTGAAAGATCTCCAGGCATTACCGGTACGCAACCAGGCACAGGGCGGGGCGGATAAAGCCGCTACTGTGCCGCACCTAGCATAAGTCATGCCAGTTAAATCAGGGGCGGCCATCGGCCGCCCCTTTTTTTTGATTATCCGAGCCAATAATGCTCAAAAAAAGCCCGTAAAAGGGCCAGCAAAAAGAAAAAAACCGGAAAAATTCCTTTTTTTCTAAAGAAAACAACGCGCGTGCCGATACCTACTGCCTGAAGGTAAAATTTTCGCGTAAACATTCGAGTTGCTAATGTTACCCCTGTTAACAACTGTTAGCACAGGCTAAACGCAAGGCTGGCGCGGCTTACACTGCCTAAACACTTCCTGCCACAAACCTGCAATACCTTACCTTTCGTACTTCATTGCCCCTACCGATAGTTACCTTTAGTGATTACGTTTTACACATGGTTAACACGGTATAATCAGCATTTATCTCTAATTATTTTTCTTTAACCAGCATTTAAATCCAGAACCCTTCCTAAACACACCATTCATCCATTCAATCGCCGTAAAAGGAACCATTTTCATCGGTAAATGGTCGCGTAGAGGGAAAATTTAACAAAATAAGCGGGATTTGCTTAGTTAGTGAACTAATCAACAGCGTTTCTGAAGGATATTTTTGTCAAATTACCCCCAAAAGTGTGATCTGGATCACACTTTATCTAAAATTTCAGTTGGTCTCCGTTGTATCCGGAAATTAGAGCAGATAAAGTTGCGTTGTTTTCGGAATAGTCCTAAACCAAAGCAACTTTCAGTCAGGGAAAACGACGGGAAAGCGGACAGAAACCAGGGAGCAGTAACCGGCAAAATGAGTTAATGACTACTTTCTGCAGGCCGCTTTCAGGGCCGCCTGGAGCTTCGCGAACGTTTGGCTTTTGCCACTTAATTTTTTGCCAAAATAAGATTTACCAGCAGCAACAAAGGTAGCGGCGCAGTCCGCCAACGTTTAAGTCGAGTCAGTCAGGATGGATAAAAATGGGCACATCAGAATTACTAAAAAATATTTACGACCTTAACTTGTCTTATTTATTACTTGCTCAACGCCTTATTAATCAGGAAAAAGCCTCTGCCATGTTTCGTCTGGGCCTTGACGAGCAGATGGCCGATGCGCTGGCTCAGTTAACATTGCCAGAGATGGTTAAGCTGGCCGAGACAAATCAGCTGGTATGCCAGTTTCGCTTTACCGATCACGCTACGATTAATCGCTTAACTCAGGACTCTCGCGTGGATGATTTGCAGCAAATCCACACAGGTATTTTGTTATCCAGCCGTTTATTGCGTAACGCGTCAGCTAAAAATGACGAACTGCCGAAGAAGAGGGCGAGCTAATGAGTGAAAAAAGTATTGTTCAGGAAGCGCGTGATATTCAGCTGGCAATTGAATTAATTAATTTGGGTGCTCGCCTGCAAATGTTAGAAAGCGAAACGCAGCTTAGCCGCGGGCGCTTAATTAAGTTATATAAAGAACTGCGCGGTAGTCCGCCACCAAAAGGCATGCTGCCTTTTTCTACCGACTGGTTTATGACCTGGGAACAGAATATTCATTCTTCGATGTTCTGTAATGCCTGGCAGTTTTTACTCAAAAGCGGTTTGAGCAAGGGTGTTGACGCGGTAATTAAAGCTTACCGTCTCTACCTGGAGCAATGCCCGCAACAGGACGAAGGCCCGCTGTTGGCGCTGACCCGCGCCTGGACCTTAGTCCGGTTTGTTGAGAGCGGAATGCTGGAGCTTTCCGACTGTAAATGCTGCGGTGGTAGCTTTATTAACCACGCGCACCAGCCGGTTGGCAGCTTTGCCTGCAGCCTGTGCCAGCCGCCTTCTCGTGCGGTAAAAAGACGTAAACTTATCGCAGATCCTGCCGATAATATTTCACAACTGCTGGATGAACAGGTTAAAGAAGCCGTTTAATGTTCACCACGTGGAGTGAATCCAGCAGCGGTTAAATACCGCTGCTTTTTTTTTGCCCACGCGTTGGGAAAACCTGACTTAATCCGGTTCATCTTCAACCCACACGTCGCCAGACGTAAGGATTTATTGTGTTAGTTATTTTGGGGTATATCCTGGTTCTCGGGTCGGTGTTGGGCGGCTACGCAATGGTAGGCGGACATCTGGGCGCGCTTTATCAACCTTCCGAGCTGTTAATTATCGGCGGAGCAGGCATTGGCGCATTTTTAGCGGGAAATAACGGCAAGGCCATTAAAGCAACGATGAAAGCGCTGCCTCTGCTGATGAAAGGATCAAAATATAATAAAGCGGTTTATATGGATCTGATGGCGTTACTTTATCGCCTGATGGCCAAATCGCGCCAGCAAGGGATGCTCTCGCTGGAAGCCGATATTGAAAGTCCGCAAGAAAGTGAAATTTTTGCTAATTACCCGCGCATTCTTGCCGATAAAAGATTGGTGGACTTTATCACCGATTATCTGCGACTGATGGTGAGCGGCAATATGAACGCATTTGAAATTGAAGCCTTGATGGATGAAGAGATTGAAACCTACGAACACGAATGCGACGTGCCTGCCACGGCCATCGGTGCAGTAGGCGACTCTTTACCCGCGTTTGGTATCGTCGCGGCCGTTATGGGCGTGGTGCACACGCTGGCTTCGGCAGACCGCCCGCCAGCCGAGCTGGGCGAGCTGATTGCGCACGCGATGGTGGGGACGTTCCTGGGTATTTTGCTGGCATACGGGTTTATTTCCCCGCTCGCCGGTCTGCTGCGTCAGAAATGCTCTGAATCCACCAAAATGATGCAGTGTATCAAGGTGACGTTGCTGTCCAGCCTGAATGGCTATGCGCCACAGATTGCCGTTGAGTTTGGCCGTAAAACGCTTTACTCCACCGAACGGCCTTCTTTCTCGGAACTGGAAGAGCACGTTCGTAATGCGAAAACGCCAGCGAAAGGTCAGGATGCATGAAGAACGACAATCACCCTATTATCCTGGTTAAGAAGAAGAAGCATTCCGGGCATGCAGGCGGTCACGGCTCCTGGAAGATTGCCTACGCCGACTTTATGACCGCGATGATGGCTTTTTTTATGGTGATGTGGCTGATTGCGATCGCCAAGCCTCAGGAATTAGCGGGAATTGCCGATTACTTTAAGACGCCGCTGCGGGTAGCGATTACGGGTGGAACCAAAAGCAGTGAAAGCACCAGCGTAATCCCTGGCGGCGGTATGGACCCAAGCCAGAAGAAGGGCGAAGTCCATAAGGTTGTTGATATGGACGCGGAGAAACGCAAGCTGGATGAGATCCGCTTAAACCGCCTGCGTGAGAAACTGGACCAGCTGATTGAAGCCGATCCACGCCTGAAGGCGCTGCGCCCGCACCTGATCATCAATATGGTGCAAGAGGGGCTGCGCATTCAGATTATCGACAGCCAGAACCGCCCGATGTTTAAAACCGGTAGCGCTGAGGTTGAATCTTATATGCGTGACATTTTGCGAGCCATCGCGCCCATCCTGAATGACATTCCGAACAGGATTAGCCTGGCAGGCCACACGGACGATATTCAGTATGCTAACGGCCTGCGCGGCTACAGCAACTGGGAACTGTCGGCCGACCGTGCCAACGCCTCGCGGCGGGAGCTGATTATCGGCGGGCTGGCAAGTGACAAAATGCTGCGCGTGGTGGGCATGGCCGACACCATGAAGCTAAAAAATCGCGGCGGCGATGACGCCGTTAACCGTCGCATCAGCCTGCTGGTACTGAACCATGATACCGAAGCGCAGATTGAAAAAGAGAACTCAGAAAGTGATGCGGCGCAAATCAGCGATAGCGATCCAGCCGCATTACAGAAAGTCGTAGCGCCGTCCCTGCCGGGCGACGCCACAAAACAACCAGACCCTCAACCCTCACAGGCTGAGCCGGTAGGCAAACAGGCAGCACCAACTTTAACACCAGCATCGCCTGTGCCAGCGGCCCAGACCGATCGCGACTCACAGCAGAGGTGATACCGTGAGCATGGATATCAGCGATTTTTATCAGACGTTTTTCGATGAGGCTGACGAACTGTTAGCCGACATGGAGCAACACCTGTTGGGGTTAGACCCGCAGGAACCGGATGCGGAACAGCTTAACGCTATTTTCCGTGCGGCTCACTCCATTAAAGGTGGCGCGGGCACCTTTGGTTTTACCGTATTACAGGAAACCACGCACATCCTGGAAAACATTCTTGACGGCGCGCGTCGCGGCGAAATGCAGCTAAGCACGCCTATCATCAACCTGTTTTTGGAAACCAAAGATATTATGCAGGAACAGCTGGATGCCTATAAAACCGCGACCGAGCCGGACGCTGCGACTTTCCAATATATCTGTCAGGCGCTGCGTCAGTTAGCGCTGGAAGCCAAAGGCGAAAGCGCCCCTGCAGCGGCTGCGGCACCGGCCGCGTCTGCTGCTCCGGCTCCGGCCGCGGCTGGCTTGCGCATGGCGCTGGTCAACCTCAAGCCTGGCGAAATCCCGCTGATGCTGGAAGAACTGGGCAATCTGGGCACGCTTTCTGACGTGACCAAAGGCGAAACCTCGGTAGAGGTGACGCTGGATTCGTCGGTCGGCCAGGATGATATCGTTGCCGTGCTTTGCTTTGTGATTGATGAGTCGCAGATCAAATTCCTGGATGCGGCGTCGGCTCCGGCTCCGGCTCCGGCCGTAGCGGCGGTAACGGAAGTGGTGGTGGAAGAAGCACCAGCGCCGGCAGCGGCTCCACAGCCTGTTGCGGAAGCAGCGGCACCGGCCAAACGTGAAGCAGCCAAAAAACCGGCGGCGGCCAAAGCCAGCGAATCTACCAGCATCCGCGTAGCGGTTGAAAAGGTCGATCAGCTGATCAACCTGGTCGGAGAGCTGGTGATTACCCAGTCAATGCTGGCTCAGCGCTCTAACGAGCTGGATCCGGTTGCCCATGGCGACCTGCTGAACAGCATGGGCCAGCTGGAGCGTAACGCCCGCGACCTGCAAGAGTCGGTGATGTCTATCCGTATGATGCCGATGGAATATGTCTTCAGCCGCTTCCCACGTCTGGTACGCGATTTGGCCAGCAAACTGGGCAAAGATGTTGAACTGACGCTGTTGGGTAGCTCTACCGAGCTGGACAAGAGCCTGATTGAACGCATTATCGACCCGTTAACGCACCTGGTGCGTAACAGTCTGGATCACGGCATTGAATCGCCGGAAAAACGCGTGGCGGCCGGGAAATCGGGCACCGGCAACCTGACGCTCTCTGCGGAGCACCAGGGCGGCAATATCTGTATTGAAGTGGTGGATGACGGCGCGGGCCTGAACCGTGAGCGTATCCTGGCGAAAGCGCTCTCTTCCGGTCTGCCGGTAAGCGACGCGATGAGCGATGAAGAAGTCGGCATGTTGATTTTCGCGCCGGGCTTCTCTACCGCCGAGCAGGTTACCGACGTCTCCGGACGTGGTGTGGGTATGGACGTGGTGAAACGTAATATCCAGGAAATGGGTGGCCACGTTGAAATCGCTTCTAAGCAAGGCAAGGGCACGACCATTCGTATCCTGCTGCCACTGACGCTGGCGATTCTGGACGGCATGTCCGTACGCGTCGCTAACGAAGTGTTTATTCTGCCGCTGAATGCGGTAATGGAATCCCTGCAGCCTCTGGCTAACGATCTCCATCCGCTGGCCGGTGGCGAGCGCGTGTTGGAAGTCCGTGGTGAATACCTGCCGCTGGTTGAACTGTGGAACGTCTTTGACGTCCATGGCGCGAAAACCGAGGCCACTCAGGGTATCGTTGTGATCCTGCAAAGTGCGGGTAAACGCTATGCGCTGCTGGTGGACCAGCTGATTGGCCAGCACCAGGTGGTGGTCAAAAACCTTGAAAGCAACTATCGCAAAGTACCGGGCATTTCGGCAGCAACCATCCTTGGGGATGGCAGCGTGGCGCTGATTGTCGATGTGTCGGCTCTGCAGTCTCTAAACCGTGAAAAGCGTGTGGCGGGAGCCGCAGCCTGACTTTAACCGATTACGATTAAGGGTAGAACTATGACTGGAATGGCAACTGTCACTAAAATCGCTGGCGAAACCGTAGGCCAGGAGTTTCTGGTGTTTACGCTGGGTGACGAAGAATACGGCATTGATATTTTAAAAGTGCAGGAAATACGCGGTTACGATCAGGTTACTCGTATTGCCAACACACCCGCCTTTATTAAAGGCGTAACCAATTTGCGCGGCGTTATCGTGCCTATTATCGACCTGCGTGTTAAATTCGCGCAGCCGGATGTGGTTTATAACGATAATACCGTCGTCATCGTGTTGAATCTTGAGCAGCGCGTGGTCGGTATCGTGGTTGACGGCGTTTCCGACGTGCTGTCCCTGACCACCGATCAAATCCGTCCTTCACCAGAGTTCGCGGTCACCATGTCTACCGAGTACCTGACCGGACTGGGCGCGTTGGGCGAACGCATGCTGATTCTGGTCGACATTGAGAAGCTGTTGAACAGCGACGAAATGGCGCTGATGGATACGCTGCGCAGCGCGTAATCTTCGCCTTATATAAAATTGAACACCCTGTTGGTATTTCACTGGCAGGGTGTTTTTTATAGATTTAATTATTTTCTTTATTAGTAGTTAA
>NZ_DALZCD010000012.1:0-28734 GCF_031978025.1 Erwinia sp. | reverse complement strand
GCGGGCAGGAAAAGCAGCAGCTGTAAGCTGTGCGTTTGCAGGTAAAAGCTGCCCACCACGCCCAGCCAGCCAAAGAAAACCAGTACGGAAAGATCGCCAAGGCCGAGATAGCCGTAGGGCTTTTTGCCTACCGTATAGGCGATGGCGGCCACGATGGCCAGCGCGCCCAGCGCCAGGAAGCCCAACATATCGGCAAGGCTCTGACAGGCACGCACCACCAGCGTTACGCCTGCGATCAGCGTCAGCGCCACCGTCAGCGTCAGCGCAAAACGCATCTGTTTCAGGCCAATCAGGCCTTTTTGCATCCCACGTAGCGGACCAAGGCGGTCAGGTGTATCGCTGCCTTTAACCGCATCGCCATAGTCGTTGGCCAGATTGGACAATATCTGCAGTAACCCGGTTGTCAGCAGCGTCAACAGTGCGACAGCCGGATCGAAATGGCCTGCTCGCCAGGCCAGCGCCGACCCCGTTATAACCGACGCGCAGGCTAAAGGCAGCGTACGTAAACGCAAGCTTTCCAGCCATGCACGAAGGGAGGTAAAAGCCGGAACTGCAGAGATATTGTCGCTCATCAGGCTGGGCCTTTGCTGAAAAAGGAGTGTCGGGAAGCGACCAGTTTACTGGCTGCCCGCGCGTAAAAAATTAATCCACGTCAGGAATTGAGCGGGAAAGCAGGGGAGACAGAAAAGAAAAAACCCCGCGCGTGAGCAACGGGGTTTGAGACGAAGCGAGTCGGAGCTTTACAGAATAAAGCGGCTAAGATCTTCGTCCGCTACCAGCTCGTCGAGATGTTTCCCAACGTAATCGGCATCGATAGTAATCGATTCGCCGTTAAGGTCGCTGGCGTCATAGGAAATATCTTCCATCAGACGTTCCAGAACGGTATGCAGACGGCGCGCGCCGATATTCTCAGCGGTTTCGTTTACCTGCCATGCAGCAGCGGCAATGCGGCTGATACCGTCTTCCGTAAAGTGGATATCCACGCCTTCTGTTTTCATCAACGCTTTGTACTGTACGGTGACGGACGCGCTTGGTTCAGTCAGGATACGTTCAAAGTCGTGCGTGGTCAGCGCCTGGAGCTCGACGCGGATCGGCAGACGGCCATGCAGTTCCGGGATCAAATCGGAAGGGCTGGCCACCTGAAACGCACCGGAAGCGATAAACAGAATATGGTCGGTTTTAACCATACCGTGCTTGGTAGAGACGGTACAGCCTTCTACCAGCGGCAGCAGGTCGCGCTGCACGCCTTCGCGGGAAACGTCCGGGCCGGAGCTTTCGCCACGCTTACAGACTTTATCGATTTCATCAATAAACACGATACCGTGCTGCTCGACTGCATCGATCGCTTCCTGCTTCAACTCTTCCGGGTTGACCAGCTTGGCGGCTTCTTCTTCAATCAGCAGCTTCATCGCTTCTTTGATTGGAAGCTTGCGTGGCTTCTGCTTCTGACCGCCGATGTTCTGGAACATCGACTGCAGCTGACTGGTCATCTCTTCCATGCCCGGAGGGGACATAATTTCGACACCCATCGGTGCAGCAGCCAGATCGATTTCGATCTCTTTATCATCCAGCTGGCCTTCACGCAGTTTTTTACGGAAAGACTGACGCGCTGCAGAGGGCTCGGCGGCCGCTTCTGACTGGCCCCAGTTATTTTTAGCCGGTGGGATCAGGACATCAAGGATGCGCTCTTCGGCCATCTCTTCGGCACGATAGCGGTTCTTTTCAATCGACTGTGAGCGCACCATTTTGATCGCGGAGTCGGTAAGATCGCGGATGATGGAATCCACTTCTTTCCCCACATAGCCCACTTCCGTGAACTTAGTGGCTTCAACTTTGATAAACGGCGCGTTAGCCAGCTTGGCCAGGCGACGGGCGATTTCGGTTTTACCCACGCCGGTCGGGCCAATCATCAGGATATTTTTAGGCGTTACTTCATGGCGCAGCTCTTCGTCGAGCTGCATACGGCGCCAGCGGTTGCGCAGGGCAATGGCGACGGCACGCTTGGCGCCATCCTGGCCAATGATAAATCTGTCCAGTTCACTGACGATTTCGCGCGGGGTCATTTCAGACATAATCAGGGTCCTTACGCTTTAGACGATAATTCTTCGATAGTAAGATTGTGGTTGGTATAGATGCAGATATCGCCTGCAATACCCAGCGCTTTTTCCACGATGTCGCGCGCGCCAATATCGGTGTTTTCCAGCAATGCACGAGCCGCAGCCTGTGCGTATGGGCCGCCGGAGCCGATGGCGATCAGATCGTTTTCTGGCTGGATCACGTCGCCGTTACCGGTAATGATCAGCGAGGCGTTTTCGTCGGCTACGGCCAACAGGGCCTCGAGTTTGCGCAGCATCCGGTCGGTACGCCAGTCTTTAGCCAGCTCGACCGCCGCTTTCACCAGATGACCCTGATGCATTTCCAGCTTGCGTTCAAACAGCTCGAACAGCGTAAAGGCATCTGCGGTTCCACCAGCAAAACCAGCAATGACCTTATCATTATAAAGACGACGCACTTTTTTGACGTTGCCTTTCATTACGGTGTTGCCGAGCGTAGCCTGGCCATCACCGCCAATTACTACCTGGCCGTTGCGTCGTACACTTACAATTGTTGTCACGGGCAGACCCCTTGTTACAGTCAGAAGATCTCCCCGCAGGCCTACTGCGGGGCAATGATGGGATCAGATATGGGGGGAATCTGGAGGGTTTCAACCCCCCAAAGAGACAGGAATACAATTTGAGTGCCCGCTGCCGCGCAGGCGTTTCAACGTGCTGTCGGCCGCGGTGCGGCTGTTGTAAGGGCCGACGATAACGCGATTCCAGCCGCCGCCGCTGGTAATTTTGCTTTCAAAGCCTTCAAATGCCAGCGAGGCACGTACGGACTCCGCCTGATCGCTGCCTTTGAATGAGCCACACTGCACCATCCAGCGCTGCGCTTTCTCTTTTTCGACTTCTTTCGGCTTCTCGGTTTTTGGCTGTGCCTGCGTTTGTGCCTGCGCCTGACGGGCAGGTTCATGGGCGACCGCTGGCTGCTGGCTGTGCTGCGGCAGCATATGCTGTTGCTGCACCTGTACCGGCTGCTGGCGAGTCTGCGTCTGCACCGGTTGCTGACGCGGTTGTGTCTGTTGCTGTACTTGTACCGGCTGCTGACGCGGTTGCGTCTGCGGCTGTATCTGGCGTGAAGGCTGGGAATCGTAAGGATATGACGTCTGCGGCTGGCGCTGTTGCAGCTGTGTCTGCTGCTGTTGCTGCTGGCGCTGTAGCGTTTGCTGGCGCTGGGCAGGCGTCTGTTCGTTCCACGGCACTTCGTTCAGCTGGGTAGGCTGTTGACGCATATCGGCCTGCATCTGCTCCAGCAGCTGACGCTGTTCGTCGGTCAGTTGCGTAGGCGAACGCACTTCACCTCCGGCTGAAGGCTCCACGGGAGTCGGCACGGAAATCTGACGGTTTTCCAATTCTTTAATATAGCGCCAGCGTTCTTCAGGCTTGGGGGGCAGGCCGTTGCCAACCGCTTTGTGATCGGAAAGGACCGGTGCCTCTTCCTCTTTTTTATGATGGGCGATAAACCATAATCCACCGACAAACGTCACCAGTACCGCGACGGCCAGACCTACGATAATCTTTGATACACCCGAGCCGCTGCTGCGCTTTTTACTGCTGCCGCGGGCGTTGCTCTTTTTGCGACGCGTCCCTGTCGAACGCCCGCGGCCTACGTAATCTTTTTGTGCCACTATCGTTCCGCTAATAATCAATGAAAAGTAAGGTCGGGCCAGCGAGCTGACCTGCAGCTCGCCATGTTACTCAAGGGCCGGAAGTTTGACCAGCAGGGATGCGGGTAAGAATCTCCCGAATCCGGGTTTTGTTATCCGAAAAGTTGAATTTCGCTCGCGGTTACGCTTTTTCTCGCAGCGCGGGCGCCGTACTGCCGCGGATCTTTATTTCAAAATCCAACAGACGGGAACCGCTGTTTACCAGCTTGCCCTGCAGCTGCTCCAGCAACAGGTTCATTGCTTCACGGCCAATATTGAAACGTGGCTGGGCAATGGTGGTCAGCTGGGGATCGCTGTAGCGTGACAGCTCGATATCATCGAACCCAATCAGCGACAGATCTTTAGGGACACGTAGCCCCATTGTTTTTGCCTGCGCCATTGCCCCCAGCGCCATGATATCGCTGTGGCAGAAAAGGGCATCCGGCGGTTGCGGTAGCTGCATCAGCTGTTTTAACGCGCGACTGCCGGCGTCGAAAGTGAAGTCGCCGCGGATGATATAGCGTGGATCCAGCGCGATACCGTTACGCTGCAGCGCCTGAATATAGCCCTGTAGACGATACTGACACAGCGGCATCGCCTGCGGCCCTGCCACGCAGGCGATACGCTCGTGACCCAGCTTGAGTAAATGGTTTACCGCCTCGAACGCCGCCGTCAGGTTATCGATATGAACGGTGGGCAGCGCCAGGTCGGGTGCAAATTCGTTTGCCATCACCATCGGCGGCAGATTGCGCTGCTCTTCCGGCCCCGTTTCAAAAGGCACCTGCGAGCCCAGCAGCACCATGCCGTCAATCTGTCGGGTCATCACCAGATTCAGGAAAGCGCTCTCCTGGCGGTTTTGGTGAGCGCAGTCGCCGATCAGCACCAGATAGCCTTCATCGGCTGCCACCGATTCCACGCCGCGAATAATTTCACTGAAAAAGGGATCGCAGATGTCAGGCACTATCACCAGTATGGTGCGGGACTCGCTGCGTCGCGGGTGACGAATCATGGCATGGGGTGAGTAGCCGACGGCAATCACCGCCTCATCGACTTTTTGGCGCGTGGCGGCAGAAACCTTTTCCGGACTCATCAGGGCGCGGGAAACGGTTGCCGTCGACACGCCCGCTTTTTCCGCCACGTCTTTCATCGTGGCGCCCACGGTTTCTGGCTTGTGCTCCACCGCTGTTCTCCTCGTCCCGGTCTGTTGGCCGCCCGGCATTAGCCGGAAATAAAAGGCTTCTTGCCAGCTTTATGGCTGACCCTCACCGTGAAATTAACCAATGCTAATCAATTGCGTTACTTAATTTGCATAAAAATAGTGACTTGTGCGACTTTTTTCGAGCTGTCTCGCAATCGGAGGCCCACTGTTCTACGGAATTTCAGCTTTCGGTGGGATCCACATCCAGCGTCCATTTCACCTTACGCGACTGCGGCAGCGTGCCCATCAGCGGCAATGTTGCCTTGATCAGCCGCTGCAGCAGCGCGCGGGAAGGATGCTGAAGCAGGAGCTGCCAGCGGTAGCGCCCGCCGCGCTTGGGCTGGAGCGCCGGAACCGGACCCATTACCCAAAACGCCTCATCCTTAAGCGGGCTGGCTTCCAGCAGATTGCGCAGCTGCTGTAAAAAGAGCGCGGACTGCTGATTATCGTGATCTTCTGAACGGAACAGCGCGTGGCTGGTAAACGGCGGCAGAAAGACGGTTTTGCGTTCGACCAGCGCCTGCTGCGCAAAAGCGTCGTAACCCTGATGCAGCAGCGTTTGCAGCAGAGGGTGTTCAGGATGGTGCGTTTGCAGCATCACTTCACCCTGCTTTCCGGCGCGACCCGCGCGGCCAGCCACCTGGGTATAAAGCTGGGCAAAGCGCTCGGCAGAGCGGAAGTCGGCAGAAAACAGTGCGCCGTCGACGTCCAGCAACGAAACCAGCGTCACGTCAGGAAAGTGATGGCCTTTAGCCAGCATCTGCGTGCCGACCAGGATGCGGGCGCCGCCGCGATGGACGTCGGCCAGATGCTGTTCAAGCGCGCCTTTGCGGCTGGTGGTGTCGCGGTCGATGCGGGACAGGGGCACGCCGGGAAACAGCTCGCTCAGGTTTTGTTCCAGCTGTTCGGTGCCCAGGCCGACCGGCACCAGATGCGTCGAGCCGCACTGCGGGCACTGGTTCGGCACAGGACGTTGGCTGTCGCAGTGGTGGCAGCGCAGCTGGCGGTGGTGCTGGTGCAGCGTATAGTAGCGGTCACAGCGCTGGCATTCGGCTATCCAGCCGCATTCGTGGCAAAGCATCGCCGGAGAAAAGCCGCGTCGGTTTAAAAAGAGCAGCACCTGATTGTCTGCCTGCAGGTGCTGACCTATCTTTTTGATCAGCATTGGCGACAGACCCCCCTGAAGCTTCACGCCTTTCAGGTCGATCAGCTGCTGCGTGGCCTGACGCGCGTTACCCGCTCGTTTACTGAGGTTCAGCTGGCGATACTTGCCCATTTGTACGTTGTGCAGTGTTTCCAGCGCTGGCGTGGCGGTGCCCATAACAATCGGGATATTTTCCTGACGGGCGCGGAAAACGGCCAGATCGCGCGCCTGATAGCGCCAGCCCTCCTGCTGCTTGTAGGAGCTGTCGTGCTCTTCATCAATAATAATCACGCCCAGGTGGGCAAAAGGCGTGAACAGTGCCGAACGGGTCCCGATAACAATAGCCGTTTCACCCTGGCGCGCGCGCAGCCAGACCGCCAGCCGTTCGCTGTCGTTAAGCGCGGAATGCAGTACATCTACCGGCGCGTTAAAGCGCTCGCGGAAGCGGGCAATAGTTTGCGGCGTCAGGCCGATTTCCGGTACCAGCACCAGCGCCTGTTTGCCGTTAGCCAGCACATTTTCCAGCACGCTCAGATACACTTCGGTCTTGCCGGACCCGGTAATGCCAGCCAGTAGCCAGGCGGCGAAACGGTCGTCTTCTGCCCGCATGGCGCCTACGGCCGTTGCCTGTTCGGTATTCAACCGCAGCCGTTCGCCCTTGACGGCGTAATGCGTCCGCCAGTCCTGCGGCGCGCGCTGCTGCGTCTGAAGATCGCATAATCCTTTGGCCCGTAACGCCTGAAGCGTGGCATCGGTGATGTCGTGCTGGCCAATTTCATGGCGATAGAGATTACGCTGGCGCAGCGCCGCCAGTGCCTGCTGCTGTTTTGGCGCGCGCTTCAGGCTTTCCGGCGCGGTTTCCCGACCGGTTTCCGTGATAAACCATTGCCAGAGCGGCGCTGCCTGTGCGGGTTTCCCCTGGCGCAGCAAAACGGGCATAGCGTGGAACAGCACTTCACCCAGCGGATAGTGATAGTAGTCGGCTGCCCACAGCAGAATGCGCCACAGCGAAGCGGGATAGAGCGACTCGTCGTCCAACACCTCATCAACAGGCTTTAACTGGTCGAGGGGAAAGTCGCTGGTTTCAGCAAGCCCTACCACTACGCCAACCGCTTTGCGTTTGCCAAACGGCACGCTGACGCGCGCGCCGGGTACTACCGCCGGCAAATGTGCAGGCAGCAGATAGTCAAAATTGCGGGCAAGCGGAACGGGCAGAGCGACCTGAACGACGGGCATGAATTTATCCGGATGAAATTATGAGCGGGATAGTGTACACTGTGTCTTCCTGAATGTGCGGATTCGATTGCAGCGAGCGGTTATTTTCTGTATAGTTCGCCGCCGTTGATACGGCATTTTGGTATCAAATCACCTGAATTATTAATCTTCGTGTGGTGCCGGTGCAGGGTATTCCTGGCACGGGAGAGCGACACGGCCTTAACTGAGGTTTTCCCATGAAAAAAGGTATTCACCCAAATTACGCTGAAGTTACTGCTAAATGTTCTTGCGGTAACGAAATCAAAACCCGCTCAACCGTGGGTCACGACCTGAACCTGGACGTGTGCGGCAAATGCCACCCGTTCTACACCGGCAAGCAGCGTGATGTTGCCAGCGGTGGTCGTGTTGACCGCTTCAACAAGCGTTTCAGCATCCCAGGCAGCAAATAAGTCGCCTGCACGAAGCGGATACCGTTTCGGATGCAACAAAAAACCCAGCCTCGGCTGGGTTTTTTTATGTCTGCGCTTAATATTCCCAGGTATCGGGATCGACACCCATTTCGCGCATGATCGCTTTGGCTGCTTCCGGGATTTCGTCGCTGCGCTCTTTGCGTAGATCGACATCATCCGGCAAAGGCTGGCCGGTAAAAGCATGCAGAAACGCTTCACACAACAGCTCGCTGTTGGTGGCATGACGCAGGTTGTTAACCTGACGACGGGTACGCTCGTCGGTCAGAATCTTCAACACTTTTAACGGAATGGATACCGTAATTTTTTTTACCTGCTCGCTCTTTTTACCGTGCTCAGCGTAAGGGCTGATATATTCGCCATTCCATTCAGCCATGGGTTACCTTAGTCATCATTAATATTTACTGTGCCGAAATTCAGCTAATTATGCCCGAAGTTGGGCTATGCCACACTGCTTTGCGCCCCTTTTGGTGGGGAGCAAAAAGGTAATATTACCGGTTATTGACAGATTGCTCAATCTATACGCAAAGACATTTAGAAGTCCAGATGTATTGACGTCTATCTGTTCCCTGTTATGCTGGTGGCTCTTCTTTCTTTCTCCTGCAGGAATTTATGCACCATGACGCGTAAACAGGCAACCATCGCGGTACGCAGCGGCTTGAATGATGACGAACAGTATGGCTGCGTTGTCCCGCCAATCCACCTTTCCAGCACCTATAACTTTACCGATTTCAACGAGCCTCGGGCACATGACTATTCGCGTCGCGGTAATCCTACCCGTGACGTGGTACAGCGCGCGTTGGCCGAGCTGGAAGGCGGCGCAGGCGCGGTCATGACCAATACCGGCATGTCGGCGATCCATCTGGTTTGCACCGTCTTCCTGAAGCCGGGCGATCTACTGGTGGCCCCGCACGACTGCTATGGCGGCAGCTATCGTCTGTTTGATAGCCTGAGCAAGCGCGGTGCATATCGCGTGAAGTTTGTCGATCAGGGTGATGAGAAAGCGCTGCACGCCGCGCTGGCAGAAAAACCGAAGCTGGTGCTGGTGGAAAGCCCGAGCAATCCGCTGCTGCGCGTGGTGGACATTGAGGCTATCTGCAAAGCGGCGGCGGAAGCGGGCGCGGTTAGCGTGGTCGATAACACCTTCCTCAGTCCCGCGTTGCAAAACCCGCTGGCGTTGGGCGCCGATCTGGTGATCCATTCCTGCACGAAATACCTCAACGGCCACTCTGACGTGGTGGCAGGCGCGGTGATTGCTAAAGATCCCGAGCAGGTGAAAGAGCTGGCCTGGTGGGCCAATAATATCGGCGTGACCGGTGCGGCTTTCGACAGCTATTTACTGCTGCGCGGTCTGCGTACCCTGGCGCCGCGGATGGCCGCTGCCCAACGCAACGCGCAGGCCATCGTAGATTATCTGAAACAACAGCCGCTGGTAAAAAAGCTGTATCATCCTTCACTACCGGAAAACGCGGGCCATCAGGTTGCGGCTCGCCAGCAAAAAGGCTTCGGCGCGATGCTCAGCTTTGAACTGGACGGCGACGAGCAGACGCTGCGTCGTTTTCTGAAGGCGCTGGAACTGTTCACGCTGGCTGAGTCGCTGGGCGGGGTAGAAAGCCTCATCTCTCATACCGCCACCATGACCCATGCGGGCATGTCAGCCGAGGCGCGAGCGGCAGCCGGCATTTCAGATACGCTGCTACGCATTTCCGTAGGGATTGAAGATCACGAAGATTTAATTGCCGATCTGGATAATGCATTTCGGATAGCGGCTAAGAGGTAAGCATGAGTCATTCAGCAGTGGCAGCAGGCGCGCGTCAGCTGCATAAATTTGGGGGCAGCAGCCTTGCCGATGCCAAATGCTATCTGCGGGTAGCGGGGATCATGGCTGAATACAGCCGTCCAGGCGACGTGATGGTGGTTTCCGCGGCGGGCAGCACCACTAACCAGCTAATCAGCTGGCTGAAGCTGAGCCAGAGCGATCGCCTGTCGGCGCATCAGGTGCAGCAGGCGCTGCGACGCTACCAGAGCGAGTTAATCAGCAGCCTGCTGCCGGCACAAATAGCGGACGGGCTGATCGGTGAATTTATCCGCGATCTGGAAAAGCTGGCCGCTCTGCTGGATGGCAACATAACCGAAGCCGCCTATGCGGAAGTCGTGGGGCACGGCGAGATCTGGTCGGCACGGCTGATGGCGGCCGTATTAGAGCAGCAGGATATGGCGGCGAGCTGGCTGGACGCGCGAGAATTTCTGCGTGCCGAACGGGCCGCTCAGCCCCAGGTTGATGAAGGGAAATCCTGGCCGCTGCTGCAGCAGCTGATTGCTCAGCATCCCGGCGAGCGCCTGGTGGTGACCGGCTTTATCAGCCGCAACGATGCGGGAGAAACCGTGCTGCTGGGCCGTAACGGCAGTGACTATTCGGCTACGCAAATCGGCGCGCTGGCTGGCGTGTCGCGCGTCACTATCTGGAGCGACGTAGCGGGCGTCTATAGTGCGGATCCGCGCAAGGTGAAGGACGCCTGTCTGCTGCCGCTGCTGCGGCTGGATGAGGCCAGCGAGCTGGCGCGTCTCGCCGCGCCGGTGCTGCATACCCGTACGCTGCAGCCTGTTTCCGGGAGCGATATCGATCTGCAACTGCGCTGTAGTTACCAGCCGGAGCAGGGCTCAACGCGTATTGAGCGCGTGCTGGCTTCCGGTACGGGCGCCCGGATCGTCACCAGCCACGACGATGTTTGTCTGATTGAGTTCCAGGTTCCGCCGCAGCATGATTTCGCTACGGCACAGAAAGAAATTGAGCGTCTGCTTCAGCGCGCGCAGCTGCGTCCTCTGGCTACGGGCATCCATCCGGATCGCCATCTTTTACAGCTTTGCTATACCTCGGAAGTGGTTAACAGCGCGCTGACGCTGCTGCAGGATGCCGGTATCCCCGGCCGCTTACAGCTGCGGGAAAGCATGGCGCTGGTGGCGCTGGTGGGCGCGGGCGTCTGCCGCAATCCGCTGCACAGCCACCGTTTCTGGCAGCAGCTGAAAGACCAGCCGGTCGAATTTATCTGGCAGTCGGAAGAGGGGATCAGCCTGGTTGCCGTACTGCGTGTAGGGCCAACCGAGCATTTGATTCGGGGTCTGCACCAGTCGCTGTTCCGGGCAGAAAAGCAGGTCGGTCTGATGCTGTTTGGCAAAGGCAATATTGGCTCCCGCTGGCTGGAACTCTTCGCGCGCGAACAGGAAACTTTATCGGCGCGCACGGGCTTTGAATACGTTTTAGCGGGTGTGGTCGACAGTCGACGCAGCCTGCTAAGTTATGAAGGTCTGGATGCCAGCCGCGCGCTGGCCTTCTTTGATGACGAAGCGGTGACGCGGGATGAAGAGTCGCTGTTTCTGTGGATGCGGGCGCACCCGTTCGACGACCTTGTGGTGCTGGACGTCACCGCCAGCGAACAACTTGCCGAACAATATCTGGATTTCGCCAGCCACGGTTTCCATGTGATTGGCGCCAATAAAGTAGCAGGCGCGTCGAGCAGCGATCGCTATCGCCAAATCCGTGATGCCTTCGCCAAAACCGGTCGGCACTGGCTGTATAACGCTACCGTCGGTGCCGGATTGCCGGTTAACTACACCGTGCGCGATCTGCGTGAAAGCGGCGACAGTATCATTGCCATCAGCGGCATCTTTTCCGGCACGCTTTCCTGGCTCTTTTTACAGTATGACGGCACCGTGCCGTTTACCGAGCTGGTGGATCAGGCATGGCAGCAGGGACTGACCGAGCCCGATCCCCGGGTCGATCTTTCCGGGCAGGACGTGATGCGTAAGCTGGTCATTCTGGCTCGTGAGGCAGGTTACGATATCGAACCGGATCAGGTGCGCGTGGAGTCGCTGGTGCCGAAAAGCTGTGAAAGCGAGTCGGTCGATCACTTCTTTGAGAACGGCGAGGTGCTGAACGAGCAGATGCAGCAGCGCTTCGAAGCTGCGCAAGAGATGGGGTTGGTACTGCGTTACGTGGCTCGCTTTGATGCTAACGGCAAGGCTCGTGTCGGCGTTGAGGCCGTCCGTGAAGACCATCCGCTGGCGGCGCTGCTGCCCTGCGATAACGTCTTCGCCATCGAAAGCCGCTGGTACCGCGACAACCCGCTGGTGATACGTGGGCCAGGCGCGGGACGTGACGTAACGGCAGGCGCTATCCAGTCCGATATCAACCGGCTGGCCCAGCTATTGTAGTTTCTCTCCGGGCCGCGCTCACGCGGCCCTTTGATTTTCTTCACTTCTTTTTTCTGTATGAATTTTATTCACATTCGTTGAGAATTTGTCACGCTGCGGCATCATTTATCTGTTGACGGAAAACCGCGAATCGGTCACTTTGAATGTCTGGACGTCTAAACGTATAGACATTCAATAGGGCCGTTTCATTCTGCGATCGATGAGGTAAGCCATGAGTTTTTTTCACGCCAGTCAGCGCGAAGCACTAAACCAGAGTCTGGCCGAACTGCACGGACAAATTAACGTCTCGTTTGAGTTCTTTCCGCCGCGCACCAGCGAAATGGAACAGACCTTGTGGCACTCAATCGATCGCCTTAGCAGCCTGAAACCAAAATTCGTCTCGGTTACCTACGGCGCGAATTCAGGCGAGCGCAACCGCACGCACACTATTATTAAAGGCATTAAGGATCGCACCGGGCTGGAAGCCGCGCCGCATTTAACCTGCATCGACGCCAGCCGCAGCGAGCTGCGCGCTATTGCACAGGATTACCGGGACAATGGGATCCGGCATATCGTGGCGCTGCGCGGTGATTTGCCCCCGGGCGGCGGCAAACCGGAGATGTACGGCGCGGATCTGGTGGCGCTGCTAAAGGAAGTGGGTGACTTTGATATCTCTGTTGCCGCCTATCCGGAAGTGCATCCTGAAGCCAAAAGCGCGCAGTCAGATTTGATTAACCTGAAGCGCAAAATCGACGCGGGCGCAAACCGGGCCATCACCCAGTTCTTTTTCGATGTGGAAAGCTATTTACGCTTTCGCGATCGCTGCGTTATCGCCGGAATCGATGTGGAAATCGTGCCGGGTATTCTGCCGGTTTCCAATTTTAAGCAGCTGCAGCGTTTTGCCACGCTGACCAACGTGCGCGTGCCGGGATGGATGACCAGCATGTTTGCCGGACTGGACGACGACCCGGAAACCCGCAAAATGGTAGGGGCTAACATAGCGATGGATATGGTGAAAATCCTCAGCCGTGAAGGCGTGAAAGACTTCCATTTCTATACGCTGAATCGGGCGGAAATGAGTTACGCCATTTGCCATACGCTGGGCGTCCGTCCTGCCGTGGCCGTGCCGGCCTGAGGAGTGAAAGCCCGATGCCGACTCGTTTACGCGGGGCGGCATTTTTTTTATGATAAATGTTTCTCAGGGAAGGCAACATCAGGAACTCATGCACAACATTATCAGGGAAATAAAACGGCTTGGGGTAAAAGGGTGCTTACTGACGGTTTTTTTTATCGTTGCGCCTTTATGGGCGATGACGTTCTGGTCCGGCCTTTCGCGCAACGTTTATCTTGCCAGTACGATGAATGTTTTTTGGCTCGCAGGTACAGTCGGTGTGATTGCCGCCGTACTGATTACCCTCATCGCCGTTGTTTTCTTTCGTCACCGCCTGACGCGGGTACAGCTCGCCAAACTTTTTTGCTACAGCGTCTTTATGATCGGCGTGTTTTCGTTACAGCTGCCTTCCGCGCTGGTGCGCTATCTCCCCCATCAAAGGCTCCAGTATCTGACGGAATATGACGTCTCTTTCCCTGGCCCCAGCCACGGCAAGTCGGGCCGTTGCGAAATGGGATTGTGGCTTAAAGATCGTCATCTTAACCGCTGGATACAGTTTTGCAGCAGCAGGGCATGGATCGCCGCAAATTGCGAAAGGGGCATGGACAGAATAGAAGTGGTGGAAGAGGCCAATCAGTACGGCGTCAGGGTGGTCAATTATTGGTGCGCCTGGTCACCCATTAAACCGTAAAAGGCGCTCATCTCTGGTGGAGATGAACGCCATCAAGCGTTAGCCCGTATTACGCATTCCCGCCGCGACCCCGGCAATGGTCACCATGAGTGCCTGCTCCACGTACGGGTCCGGCTCCTCACCGTTGATGTCCTGCAGGCGGGAGCGGTGCAGCAGCTCGGCCTGCAGCACGTTCAGCGGATCGGTATAAACGTTGCGCAGCGCGATGGATTCAGCGATCCATGGCAGGTCAGCCATCAAATGCGCATCGTTGGCGATGGTCAGCACCGCTTTGATATCGGAAGCCAGCTGGTCGCGCAGCTGCCTGCCCAGTGGCCACAGAGTGTGATCCACCAGCCGCTGATCGTAATATTCGGCCAGCCACAGGTCCGCTTTGGCAAATACCATTTCCAACATGCCCAGACGCGTTGAGAAGAAGGGCCAGTTGCGGCACATGGCCTCCAGCTGATCCTGATGGCCCGCCTGCATCGCTTTTTGCAGCGCTGCACCGGCACCCAGCCATGCTGGCAGCATCAGGCGGTTTTGCGTCCAGGCAAAGATCCAGGGTATCGCCCGCAGCGACTCCACTCCGCCAGTGGGGCGCCGCTTGGCCGGACGGGAACCCAGCGGCAGCTTGCCCAGTTCCTGCTCCGGCGTAGCCGAACGGAAATAGGGCACAAAGTCGGCGTTTTCCCGCACGTAGCCCCGATACATCTCGCATGAATCCGCGGAAAGCTGATCCATAATGCTGCACCAGGCGGCTTCCGGCTCCGGCGGTGGCAGCAGGTTGGCCTCAAGGATTGCGCCGGTATACAGCGTCAGGCTACTGATGGTGACTTCCGGCAGGCCATATTTAAAGCGGATCATTTCACCCTGCTCGGTGACGCGCAGGCCGCCTTTCAGGCTGCCCGGTGGTTGGGAAAGCAGTGCCGCATGGGCCGGTGCACCACCACGGCCAATAGTGCCGCCGCGTCCGTGAAACAGCGTCAGCGCGATGCCCGCCTTTTCACAGGTTTTGATCAGCGCATCCTGTGCCTGATACTGCGCCCAGCTGGCCGCCATCACGCCCGCATCTTTTGCCGAGTCGGAGTAGCCAATCATCACCATCTGCTTGCCTTTGATAAAGCCGCGATACCAGTCGATATCCAGCAGCTGACGCATCACGTCGTTGGCGTTGTTCAGGTCGTCCAGAGTTTCAAACAGCGGTGCGACCGGCATGGCGAAGGGGATACCCGCCTCTTTAAGCAGCAAATGTACTGCCAGCACGTCGGAAGGCGTTTTCGCCATGGAGATAACGTAAGCGGCAATGGAGCCTTTCGGCACTTCCGCCGCCACGCGGCAGGTATCCAGCACTTCCTGCGTCTCGGCGCTCGGCTCCCACTGACGCGGCAGCAGCGGACGTTTAGAGGTCAGCTCACCGATCAGGAATGCCTGTTTATCGGCTTCCGACCAGCTGGCGTAGTCGCCCAGGCCTAAATAGCGGGTGATTTCCGCAATGGCGTCGGTATGGCGTGTGCTCTCCTGGCGCAGATCGATGCGCACCAGCGGCACGCCGAAGCATTTGACGCGGCGCAGCGTATCCAGCAGCTGGCCGTTGGCGATAATGCCCATGCCGCAGGCCTGCAATGACTGATAACAGGCGTAGAGCGGATCCCAAAGCTGCTCGTTAGAGATCAGCAAATTATCGGGACGGGCAGGCCGCTCGCCCTTCAGACGGCATTCCAGATAGGCCTGAGTTGCCAGCAGCTGGGCGCGCAGGTTTTTCATGATTTCGCGGTAAGGTTCCAGCGCCTCCGGATTGCCGCACAGTTCGCGGACGTCTGGCGTACATTCCGACATCGATAGCTCGGAAACCAGCACGGCGATATCGCGCAGGAACAGATCGGTGGCTTTCCAGCGGCTTAATTGCAGCACATGGCGCGTAATTTTAGCCGTCACATTCGGGTTGCCGTCACGGTCGCCGCCCATCCATGACGTAAACGTCACCGGCACAAAGTCCACCGGCAGCTTTACGCCAAACGACGCTTCTACCTGTTCGTACAGCTCGCGCAGAAAGGCCGGAACGCCTTCCCACAGGCTGTTTTCTACTACCGCAAAGCCCCATTTAGCTTCATCGACCGGCGTCGGACGATATTTACGGATTTCGTCCGTATGCCAGGCCTGCGCAACCAGCTGGCGCAGGCGGCGCATAATCTGCGATCGGTCGTAGTCAGAAAGATCGTTGTGATCCAGCTGCTTCAGACAGCTGTTGACCTCAACCAGCTTGTGGATCAGCGTGCGGCGGGTAATCTCCGTCGGGTGCGCCGTCAGGACCAGTTCCAGAGACAGGGATTCAATAGCCTCGCGAATGTTCGCTTCGGTCAGATTGGGCTGTTGCTTCAGGCGTTCAAACGTTTTCGTCAATAGTTCCTGATGACTGGCGCCTTCGCCTTTGGGGGAAATAGTGTGGTACTGCTCGGCAACGTTGGTCAGGTTCAGAAACTGGCTGAAGGCACGCGCAACCGGTAACAGTTCATCATTGGATAGATTTTGCAGCGTGGTAAGCAGCTCTTTACGGTGGGCATCGTTTCCCGCGCGGGACGACTTGGAGAGTTTACGGATGGTTTCCACCCGTTCCAGGATGTTCTCGCCAAGCGCATCCTTAATCGTATCCCCGAGGAGTTTGCCGAGCATACTGACGTTACTTCGCATTGCGGAATATTGTTCGTTCATATGACCCCTGACCGTTATTTTTATCACTCTCTACCGTCGCCGGTATAACATTGCCTTTTATCTAGCCACGTTCCCTGCCATCCGTCAATTGACTTAAACGCGCACGAACCTGTGGCTAACTAGCGGTAATTTAAGAAATTTAACAAGGGTGTAGCGGGATAAGTTATTCTTATCGTGAAACAGGGAATAAAGCCGGGGTAAAAGGCCTTTTAACCAGCCAAATGCCCCGCGTTTCACTCAGTGATAACAAAAATGCTGCACAACCTGCGTAATGAGCTCGCGGGTAGGTTTAATAAACGCGGTATCAAGATATTCATCCGGCTGATGCGCCTGGTTAATCGATCCCGGCCCTAAGACTAACGTCGGGCAGATCTCCTGAATAAACGGCGCCTCTGTGCAGTAGTTCACGATGCTGGTTTCCGTCCCCAGCAGCTTTTCCACGACTTTCACCAGCCGATGGTCGGCAGGGCATTCATAACCAGGGATGGGCGGATGCAGCTGACTGACGTTGACGCGGCCGGGCCAGCGTTCGCTGACGGGGGTCAACGCCTCGTTAATCAAGCCCTCCAGTTCGTTTAGGGTCATGCCCGGCAGCGGCCGTAGATCCATATGCAATTCACAACAGGCACAAATGCGGTTAGCGGCATCACCCCCGTTGATGTGACCAAAATTCATGGTGGGATAAGGAATGGCGAAGCCGTCGTGGTGATAACGTGTTTTCAACGTATTGCGCAGCGCCATCAGCTGCGTAATCGATTCATGCATCAGTTCAATGGCGTTGACGCCGCGTGAAGGATCGCTGGAGTGGCCGGACTGGCCCTCAATGCGGACAACGTTCGACATGTGTCCTTTGTGCGCGTGTACCGGTTGAAGCGAGGTGGGCTCGCCGATAATGGCGCAGTCGGGCCGCACGGTGGCGTTTTCAGAAAAATATTTCGCACCCGCCATTGAGGTTTCTTCGTCGGCCGTTGCCAGCACGTAGAGCGGTTTCGTCAACTTCTTCACGTCAACATCGCGCAGCGCATCAAGGATAAAGGCGAAGAAACCTTTCATATCGGCGGTCCCCAGGCCATACAGCTTGTTATCGTGCTCGGCCAGCGTAAAGGGATCGCGCGTCCAACGGCCGTCGTCGAACGGTACGGTGTCGCTATGACCGGCCAGCAGCAGGCCGCCAGCGCCGTCGCCAGTCCGGGCCAGCATATTAAATTTATGGCGCGTGCCGGGAACCGGCTGGACTTCCACCTCAAAGCCGAGATCGCGAAACCAGCCTGCCAGCAAACTGATTAAAGCTTCATTACTCTGATCCATCGCGCTGTCGGTGGCGCTGATGGACGGCGTGGCAATCAACTCACGGTAAAGCTCAATAAAAGGCGGTAATTTTGTCTTCACTGTTGACAGTCCTTGCGTTAGGATAGTATCAATATTCATGCATTAATAGTGAATAAAAATACATTAATGGCGTGGGGATGGAAACCAAATTTCCTGCATATCCGGCGCTAACCGCGTGGGAATACGGCGTAAAGCCGTCGCCCCCAACCCGAGACCGTTATAAGGTGCCCGATGTTAAATACGCTGATTGTTGGTGCCAGTGGCTATGCTGGCGTAGAGCTTGCGACTTACCTGAATCGTCACCCTCAGGTGAACATAACCGCTTTAGCGGTATCGGCGCAAAGCCCTGACGCAGGAAAATTGCTGTCCGATCTGCATCCACAGCTGAAAGGGATTATGGACATCCCGCTGCATCCGCTGGCGAACGCGGCGGAGTTCGCCGACAAAGTGGACGTCGTCTTCCTGGCGACGGCGCACGAAGTGAGCCACGATCTGGCGCCTGAATTCCTGGCCGCTGGCTGCGTGGTATTCGATTTGTCCGCGGCGTTTCGTGTTAACGACGAAAGCTTCTTCACCGACTATTACGGCTTCCCGCATCAACATAAAGCCTGGCTGGAAAAAGCCGTTTATGGCCTGGCGGAATGGCAGCAGAACCCATTAAAAGAAGCGCAGCTGATTGCCGTGCCGGGCTGCTACCCGACCGCCGCCCAGCTGGCACTGAAGCCGCTGATTGAAGCGGATCTGCTGAACGAAGCGCAGTGGCCGGTCATCAACGCCACCAGCGGCGTCAGCGGCGCGGGGCGCAAAGCGTCCGTTACCACCAGCTTTTGTGAAGTCAGCCTGCAGCCCTACGGTATTTTCACCCATCGGCACCAGCCGGAAATCGCCGCGCACCTTGGCGTACCGGTCATCTTCACGCCGCACCTGGGCAACTTCCCGCGCGGTATCCTGGCGACCACCACCTGTCGGCTGAAAGCAGGCGTGACACGTGAGGACGTGGCGGAAGTTTTCCATAACGCCTACCACGATAAACCGCTGGTGCGTGTCTATGATAAAGGCGTGCCGTCGATCAAAGGCGTGGTTGGCCTGCCGTTTTGTGATATTGGCTTTGCGGTGCAGGGTGAGCACGCGATTATCGTCTCGGCAGAGGATAACCTGCTGAAAGGCGCGTCATCGCAGGCGGTGCAGTGTATGAATATTCGTTTCGGTTTCCCGGAAACGCAGTCGCTTATTTAATCAGTGAGAAAGCCCATGACCAATCCTTTAATTATTAAACTCGGCGGCGTGTTGCTGGATAGTGAAGAGGCGCTGGCCCGCCTGTTTGACGCGCTGGTAGCGTACCGCGAAACCCACCAGCGGCCACTGCTGATCGTTCACGGCGGCGGCTGCCTGGTCGACGAACTGATGAAGAAGCTGGCGCTGCCGGTGAAAAAGAAAAATGGCCTGCGCGTAACGCCAGCCGATCAGATCGATATCATTACCGGCGCACTGGCGGGCACCGCCAATAAAACGCTGCTGGCCTGGTCGAAAAAACACGGCATTGATGCCGTTGGCCTGTGCCTGGGCGACGGCGGCAGCGTTAACGTGGCGGCTTTTGATGAAGAGCTGGGGCATGTAGGGCAGGCGACGCCTGGCAACCCTAAACTCATTAATATGCTGCTGGACGCAGGCTTCCTGCCGGTGATCAGCTCTATCGGCATTACTGAAGACGGTAAGCTGATGAACGTCAATGCCGATCAGGCTGCTACCGCGCTGGCCTCGACGCTGGGCGCCGATCTGGTCCTGCTTTCCGACGTCAGCGGCATTCTGGACGGCAAAGGCCAGCGCATTGAAGAGATGACTGCCGCACTGGCGGAACAGCTGATCGCGCAGGGCATCATTACTGACGGCATGATTGTTAAAGTTAACGCTGCGCTGGATGCCGCCCGCACGCTGGGCCGCCCGGTGGATATTGCCAGCTGGCGCCATGCCGAGCGGCTGCCAACCCTATTTAACGGCGTGTCGATTGGCACCCGGATCCTCGCTTAACCGGTTCAAGGAAAAGACAATGCAAGATAAAAGCATCAAAAAAATCGTTCTGGCTTACTCTGGCGGTCTGGATACCTCCGCGATCATTCCATGGCTGAAAGAGAACTATGGCGGCTGTGAAGTGGTGGCTTTTGTGGCCGATATTGGCCAGGAACGTGGCGATCTGGAAGGTGTTGAGCAGAAAGCGCTCCAGTCCGGCGCTTCCGAGTGCCACGTAGTGGATCTGCGTGAAGAGTTTATCAGCGATTATGTCTATCCCGTGCTGCAAACCGGCGCGCTGTATGAAGGCACTTATTTGCTGGGTACGTCAATGGCGCGTCCAATCATCGCCAAAGCGCAGGTGGAACTGGCACTGAAAGTTGGCGCGGATGCGCTGTGCCACGGCGCGACCGGTAAAGGTAATGACCAGGTGCGTTTCGAAACCACCTACACCGCGCTGGCACCGCAGCTGAAAGTCGTCGCGCCCTGGCGTGAGTGGAACCTGCGTTCCCGTGAAGCGCTGCTGGACTACCTGAAAGAGCGCAATATTCCGACCACCGCGTCGCTGGAAAAAATCTACAGCCGTGACGAAAACGCCTGGCATATCTCTACCGAAGGCGGCGTGCTGGAAAGCCCATGGAACGCGCCGAACAAAGATTGCTGGGTCTGGACTGTCGATCCGCTGGAAGCACCGGACCAGCCTGAGCAGGTGACGGTATCCGTCGAGAAAGGCCGCGTGGTTGCCGTAAATGGCGAGGCGCTGAGCCCGTTCGGCTGTCTGGAAAAACTGAATGTTATCGGTGCTAAGCACGGCGTAGGCCGTATTGATATCGTGGAAAACCGTCTGGTGGGCATTAAGTCTCGCGGCTGCTACGAAACCCCTGGTGGCACCATTATGGTCAACGCGCTGCGGGCGGTTGAGCAGCTGGTTCTGGATCGCGATAGCTTTAAATGGCGCGAGCAGCTGGGGCATGAGATGTCCTACGTGGTGTACGACGGCCGCTGGTTCGCCCCGCTGCGTAAATCTATCCAGGCCGCAGCCGAATCGCTGGCGGAAGAAGTCAACGGTGAAGTGGTGCTGCAGCTCTACAAAGGGCAGGTAACGGCTACCCAGAAGAAATCCGCTAACAGCCTCTATTCAGAAGAGTTTGCTACCTTCGGCGAAGACGAAGTGTATGACCATCGTCACGCGGGCGGCTTTATCCGTCTGTTCTCACTCTCTTCACGTATCCGTGCACTGAACGAGAAAAAGTAAACCGGTAGTTTGCCGGGTGTAATCAGGCGGCGCAGGCCGCCTTTTGAAAAAACTCAACGAATTTAAGGGAGCACTGACATGGCACTTTGGGGTGGACGGTTTACTCAGGCAGCAGATCAACGTTTTAAACTGTTTAATGACTCGCTGCGCTTTGACTATCGTCTGGCAGAGCAGGACATTGTCGGATCCGTAGCCTGGTCCAAAGCCCTGGTGACGGTCAACGTGCTGACCGCAGAAGAGCAGCAGCAGCTGGAAGGCGCGCTGAACGTGCTGCTTGAAGAAGTGCGCGCGAATCCACAGCAGATTCTGGAAAGCGACGCGGAAGATATTCACAGCTATGTGGAAGGTCGTCTGATTGAGAAAGTGGGTGCGCTGGGCAAAAAGCTGCATACCGGGCGCAGCCGTAACGATCAGGTGGCTACCGATCTGAAACTCTGGTGTAAAGCGCAGGTCAGCGAGCTGCTGAGCGCCACGCGTCAGCTGCAGCAGGCGCTGGTGGCAACGGCGGAAGCGAATCAGGATGCGGTCATGCCGGGCTATACCCATTTGCAGCGCGCCCAGCCGGTGACCTTTGCACACTGGTGCCTGGCTTATGTAGAGATGCTGGCGCGTGATGAAAGCCGCCTGCAGGATACACTGAAACGTCTGGACGTCAGCCCACTGGGCTGCGGCGCGCTGGCCGGCACGGCTTACGAGATTGACCGCGAGCAGTTGGCCAGCTGGCTGGGCTTTGCTTGTGCCACGCGCAACAGCCTGGACACCGTTTCCGACCGCGACCACGTGCTGGAACTGCTCTCCGACGCCTCTATCGGCATGGTGCATCTTTCGCGCTTTGCTGAAGATCTGATTTTCTTCAATACCGGCGAATCTGGCTTTGTAGAGCTGTCCGATAAGGTCACTTCTGGCTCTTCACTGATGCCGCAGAAGAAAAATCCCGATGCGCTGGAGTTGATCCGCGGCAAGTGTGGCCGTGTCCAAGGCGCGCTGACCGGCATGATGATGACGCTGAAAGGCCTGCCGTTGGCCTACAACAAAGATATGCAGGAAGACAAAGAAGGGCTGTTCGATGCGCTGGATACCTGGTCAGACTGTCTGCATATGGCGGCGCTGGTGCTGGACGGCATCCAGGTGAAGCGTCCGCGCTGCCAGGAAGCGGCAGAGCAGGGCTATGCCAACGCGACCGAACTGGCTGATTATCTGGTGGTTAAAGGCGTCCCGTTCCGCGAAGCACACCATATCGTAGGCGAAGTGGTGGTAGCGGCCATCGGCAAAGGTGTGGCGCTGGAAGCGCTGAAGCTGGAGGAGTTACAGCAGTATAGTGAGGCGATTGGTGCGGATGTTTATCCCGTTCTGTCGTTACAGTCCTGTCTGGACAAGCGCAACGCGAAGGGAGGCGTGTCTCCCCATCAGGTGTCGCTGGCTATTACTGACGCGAAAAACCGGCTGGCGTAAGCCAAAAAAAGGCGGGCATCAGGCCCGCCAACGTAGTTTCGACTTATCTTATTAATTTTAGGCACATAAGAGGGCGGGCAGTGGCTCGCCTTCTTAATTCTCAGGCTAAAAAGAACTGTTCCAGATCGTCGCTGCCGCCGATGTGGCGTCCACCGATGAAGACCTGAGGAACGGTTGCACGACCGGTGACGGCGCGCAGGCTAACGGTGGTAGCATCCTGACCCAGCACGATTTCTTCGTACTGAATACCACGATCCAGCAGCATCTGCTTGGCTTTAGCGCAGAACGGGCAGCCCGGTTTGGTAAACAGCGAGACGGACTCCTGCACCTTAAATTCCGGCGCCAGGTAGCGCAGCATGGTATCGGCATCAGAGACTTCAAACGGGTCGCCCGGCTTGTTTGGTTCAACAAACATTTTCTCTACCACGCCGTTGCGAACCAGCATGGAGTAGCGCCATGAGCGTGGACCAAAGCCCAGATCCGCTTTCTCGACCAGCATTTCCATGCCGCGAGTGAAATCGCCGTTGCCATCCGGGATAAACGTAATGTTGTTAGCATGCTGATCGGCTTTCCACGCGTTCATAACGAAAGTGTCATTGACCGATACGCACAGAATGTTGTCCACGCCATGTTTTTTGAAAACGTCTGACAGCTCGTTATAGCGCGGCAGATGGCTGGATGAACAGGTTGGCGTGAATGCGCCTGGCAAAGAGAACACGATGACAGTTTTGTCTTTAAACAGCTCGTCAGTCGTGACGTCTACCCAGCTGTCGCCCTGACGTGTGTGGAACGTGACCTGTGGGACTGACTTACCTTCCTGACTTGCAAACATAAACTACCTCTTAATTAGGTGACTCATCTCTCGAACGGGGGACATTATTACCATCTGCACTTGATAGGGCTAATCGTTGATTGCTATCCTATCTATCGCCACGAACTATCGTGGCTCGGAGGAAAAGATGAATATTCGCGATCTTGAGTATCTGGTAGCGTTGGCTGAACATCGGCATTTCCGACGGGCAGCGGATTCCTGCCACGTCAGTCAACCTACGCTCAGCGGGCAGATCCGCAAGCTGGAAGATGAACTGGGCGTTATGCTGTTAGAACGCACCAGCCGTAAAGTCCTTTTCACTCAGGCTGGCCTGTTGCTGGTCGATCAGGCGCGCACCGTACTGCGCGAGGTCAAGGTACTGAAGGAGATGGCCAGCCAGCAGGGCGAGGCCATGTCCGGGCCGCTGCATATCGGCCTGATCCCAACCGTGGGACCTTACCTGCTGCCGCAAATTATCCCGACGCTGCATAAAACGTTTCCCAAGCTGGAGATGTATCTGCACGAGGCACAAACGCAGCAGCTGCTGGCCCAGTTGGACAGCGGCAAGCTGGACTGCGCAATCCTGGCTTTAGTGAAAGAGTCAGAAGCCTTTATCGAGGTACCGCTATTCGATGAGCCGATGAAGTTGGCGATCTATCAGGATCACCCATGGCACGATCGCGATCGCGTCCCGATGTCGGATTTGGCGGGGGAGAAGCTACTGATGCTGGAAGACGGCCATTGCCTGCGCGATCAGGCTATGGGCTTCTGCTTCCAGGCCGGGGCGGACGAAGATACGCATTTTCGCGCGACCAGTCTGGAAACGCTGCGCAATATGGTGGCGGCAGGCAGCGGCATTACGCTACTGCCCGCGCTGGCCGTGCCGAAAGAGCGTGTACGGGACGGCGTCTGTTATCTGCCCTGCTATAAGCCGGAACCGCAGCGCACTATCGCGCTGGTTTACCGGCCCGGCTCGCCGCTGCGCGGCCGCTATGAGCAGCTGGCAGAGGCGATCCGCACCCATATGCAGGGTTATATGAGCAACACGTTAAAACAGGCGGTTTAGCCCGTTTAGCGCAGCCACCCGGTAGGCTTCGGCCATGGTGGGATAGTTAAAGGTGGTATTCACGAAGTATTCGATCGTGTTGCCGCCGTTTTTCTGCTCCATGATGGCCTGGCCGATATGAATGATTTCGGCAGCGCGTTCGCCAAAGCAGTGGATCCCGAGGATCTCTTTGGTTTCACGGTGAAAAAGGATCTTCAGACTGCCGACATTCATGCCCACAATCTGCGCGCGTGCCAGATGCTTAAATTGTGCGCGACCCACTTCGTACGGCACCTTCATAGCCGTCAGCTGCTGCTCCGTTTTACCGACTGAACTGATTTCCGGAATGGTATAGATACCGGTTGGGATATCTTCAATCAGGTGTGCGTTCGCTTCGCCTTTCATCAGCGCCTGTGCAGCGATGCGGCCCTGATCGTAAGCGGCGGAAGCCAGGCTCGGATAACCGATCACATCGCCAACGGCATAAATATGCGGTTGAGCGGTTTGATACATGCTGTTGACCTTCAGCAGGCCACGTCCGTCTGCTTCCAGCCCGACGTTTTCCAGCCCCAGCTCGTCGGTGTTCCCGGTACGGCCGTTGGCATACAGCAGACAGTCGGCTTTCACTTTTTTGCCGGACTTCAGGTGCATAATAACGCCATCGCTAACGCCTTCGATTTTCTCGAACTCTTCGTTATGGCGGATAACAACGCCGCTGTTCCAGAAGTGATAAGAAAGCGAATCGGAAATCTCCTGATCGAGGAACGCCAGCAGGTGATCGCGGGTATTAATCAGGTCAACTTTTACGTTCAGACCACGGAAGATCGACGCATATTCACAGCCAATCACGCCCGCACCATAAATAATGACGTGGCCAGGTTCATGATGCAGATTGAGAATAGAGTCACTGTCGTAAATGCGCGGATGGGTAAAATCTACGTCTACCGGATGATAAGGACGTGAGCCGCAGGCGATAACAAATTTTTCCGCAGTCAGTCTTTCCACGCTACCGTCATGCGTAACAATTTCGATAGTGTTGGCATCCACGAAACGGGCATCGCCCTGATACAGCTGGCAGCGGTTGCGCTCGTAAAAACCCTGGCGCATGCGCGTTTGCTGGCTGATAACGTTTTCCGTATGGTTCAGGATATCCGCAAAAGATGAGCGCAAAAGGCGAGTGTGGTCGCTATAAAGCGGATTTTGATTAAATTCAATAATGCGGCTGACGGCGTGGCGTAGCGCTTTTGAGGGGATAGTTCCCCAGTGGGTACAACCGCCGCCGATATTGTGGTAGCGCTCGATCACGGCAATACGGGCGCCTTGTTTGACCAGGCCCATCGCCGCGCCTTCGCCGCCGGGGCCGGAACCAATAACAATGGCGTCATAATCATAAGACTGTTGCATACCAATACGTCCTATATTCTTATACAAATTTTCAACTTTATTCTAACATCTCGTGAGCGGGTTCCCAATTTTAACTGTTCGATTTGCCATTTATTGACAAAGTGAAGGGTTAACAGGCGTTCACAAAGTTGATACCGCTGTACGCTGAAAAGTTTGATATAGTGCAAATCTGGCAGTCAAAACAGGCACAAACATGACAAACATGGGCGTCAGAGCACAGCAAAAAGAACGGACACGGCGGTCGCTGATCGAAGCGGCATTCAGCCAGCTGAGTGCCGAACGCAGTTTTGCCAGCCTGAGCCTGAGGGAAGTCGCCAGGGAAGCGGGCATCGCCCCGACGTCCTTTTATCGTCATTTTCGCGACGTGGATGAGCTTGGGCTGACAATGGTGGATGAGAGCGGCCTGATGCTGCGCCAGCTGATGCGACAGGCGCGCCAGCGTATCGCTAAAGGCGGCAGCGTGATCCGCACCTCGGTCTCCACCTTTATGGAGTTCATCGGTAACAACCCCAATGCTTTCCGCCTGCTTTTGCGTGAGCGCTCCGGTACTTCAGCCGCGTTTCGCGCCGCGGTAGCCCGCGAAATCCAGCACTTTATCGCTGAACTGGCAGACTATCTTGAAATTGAAAATCGTATGCCGCGCAGCTTTACCGAGGCGCAGGCGGAGGCGATGGTCATTATCGTTTTTAATGCCGGGGCCGAGGCGCTGGATATTGACGTGGCGCAGCGACGCCAGCTGGAAGAGCGGCTGGTATTGCAGCTACGTATGATCTCGAAAGGCGCTTACTACTGGTATCGACGCGAACAGGAGCGGCTGGCGGTGTCGTCAGGCTCCCATGATTAGGAGAGTGAGATGAGTTTAGCGACTGGCCGGGATAAGGGCACGCTGCTACTGGCCTTTCTGACCGGACTATCTATTAACGGTTCGTTTTCAGTGCTGTTTAGTTCGATAGTCCCATTTTCTGTTTTCCCGCTTATCGCCCTGGGCCTTTCCGCCTGGTGTTTGCATCAGCGCTATCTTAACCGCGCAATGCCGGACGGAATGCCTTCCCTCGCCGCTGCGTTTTTCCTGCTGGGTATTCTGGTTTACAGTGCGATTGTCCGGGCAGAATATCCGGAGCTTGGCTCTAACTTCGTGCAGACTATTTTAATGGTTGCGCTGATCTTCTGGATTGGCCTCAAGCTGCGGGCGCGCAGGGGCGGTTAACGTCCGGCGGTACAGTGAACAGCAACAAAAAGAGCGATGCCGGGCATCGCTCTTTTTTATTTAGCGCCGCGTCAGCAGCACGCCGCATTCCATATGATGGGTATAGGGGAACTGGTCAAACAGCGCCAGACGTTCAACATCATGGGTAGCGGAAAGCGTGGCCAGGTTGTCACACAGCGTCTGCGGATTGCAGGAGATATAAAGGATGCGCGGGTAAGCCTGCACCATTTTTACCGTTTCTTCATCCAGCCCGCTGCGCGGGGGATCGACAAAAATAGTTTCACACTCGTAGCTGCTGAGATCGATGCCTTCCAGACGGTTAAACTGACGCGTGCCGTTCATCGCCTGAGTAAACTCTTCTGCGGCCATGCGAATAATCTGCACGTTCTCTATATGGTTAACGGCAATATTATACTGAGCGGAAGCCACAGAAGGTTTGGCAATCTCGGTCGCCAGTACGCGCCGGAAATTGCGTGCCAGCGCTAAAGAAAAGTTACCGTTACCGCAGTACAGCTCCAGCAGATCGCCGCTGGCGTCCCTGGTCACGTCAAGCGCCCACTCCAGCATCTTAATGTTCATCGCCGCGTTCGGCTGGGTAAAGCTGTTCTCCACCTGACGATAAATAAGCTCTTTTCCGGCTACCGGCAGGCGCTCATCCACAAAATCCTGATCCAGACAGATTTTCGTTTTGGTTGCGCGACCAATCAGATGCAGATCGAAGCCTTCCGCCCGTAGCTCGTCACGCAGGGCCGTGGCAGCCTGTTGCCATTCGTCCGTCAACGCACGGTGATAAAGCAGGGAAACGACAATCTGCTTGCTCAGGGTAGAGAGGTAGTCAATCTGGAACAGCTTATGGCGCAGTACCGGCTTATCGCGAACGGCATCCATCAGGCGAGGCATCAGCTGATTAATCAGTTCGCTGGCTGCCGGAAAACTGTCGACCCGGATACGCTGGCGCGTCTGCTGGTCAAAAATAATATGATAAAGGTCGTCGCCATCGTGCCAGATCCGAAACTCAGCGCGCATACGATAGTGGCTGACTGGCGAACGAAAGACTTCAACGTCCTGAGCGGTAAAAGGAACCATCAGCGTTTGCAGACGGCCTACTTTCTCTTCCAGTTGGGCGTCGTAGTGTTCGATCGGCAGCTGTTCGGGAGTCATGGTCTTTCCTGGGTTAAGGGCCTTAAAAACCCTGCGATTGTAGGCATCCGTCGCACAATGTCCAGCGTTGTCCGGTTCTGGCGGCGTTTGGGCGCGCAAACGTCTGGATCGCCGTAGGCGTTAAACATAAAATGCGCTGCCGGCCTTTCAATAAGTTAAAAGGGAATCCAGTGCAAAGCTGGAGCTGACGCGCAGCGGTATGGAATGTCGTCGTGGGTGCCAGACACTGTGTTAATACGGGAAGTCTGCACCGTTTCATGATTCCGAGCCCGAAGACCTGCCGGTGATTACGTCGCAACTCTTACGAGCGCGTGCTTTCTCGTATGCCTGCGGCATCTGCCTGATTTACCGGATGCTTTGACACCATGATAACAACACCGAAGCTGTTCGCCTTCAGCGCTACGGCACTTTCCCTCTGGGCGCAATATGGTTTTGCGCAGGATGCCGAAAGCACGTTGGTCACTACCGCAAACCGTTTTACACAACCCGTTTCTTCCGCACTGGCGCCCACCACGGTGGTAACGCGTGAGGAGATAGATCGCTGGCAGTCGAAAAGCATTGCCGATGTCATGCGTCGCCTGCCGGGCGTGGATATTGCGCGAAACGGCGG
>NZ_DALZCD010000011.1:21851-28792 GCF_031978025.1 Erwinia sp. | reverse complement strand
CTCATTCAGCTCTTCCATTTTGTGCAGCAGCGCAGGATTGACTACGCCCAACAGATGGAAAACATTGCGCATACCGTGCGTCAGCCTCTGTCGCAGTCGGTCCTGAAAGCGGACATCGCCCAGGCTGAACATATTCTTAACTCACTCAAGCCAGCTGGTATTCTGGCGCGCGCAGAAGTCGTGTTGCCCAATGGGCTCCAGACGCTGCACACCGATTTTGCACCCGCGAAGCCGGTGCCGAAGCTTATCGCCACGATTTTTGAACTACCGGTACAAATCACGGTACCGCTCTACTCGGTGGAGCCTTCCAATCCCAAGCCGCTGGCGCTGCTGGTGTTGCAGGCGGACTCCTGGCGCGTTTATCAGTTTATCCTCAGCGCGCTGTCTACCATGGTGACCACTTACCTGCTGTTGGCGCTGATCCTCTCGGTTGTTATCAGCTGGTGCATCAACAGGCTGATCGTCAGGCCACTACGCAGGATCGCCGCTGAACTGCACAATTTGCCGCCGCAGGAAGCGCTCGGTCATCAGCTGACCCTGCCTGCCCGGCACCGCGACGACGAACTGGGCATCCTGATCCGGAGCTATAACCACAATCAACAGCTTATTGAAACGGTGCAGGATGAAATGCGCCGCCTGACCACCTACGTCGCGCTGACCAATTTGCCCAACCAGACGCTGTTTCTGGCGCTGCTTGAGCAGCATATTAATGCCATCGCGGCTAAAGACGGCTTCACGCTGATGGTGTTGCGTATCGAGACGCTGCAGGAAGCAAACGGCGTGGTAACGGACGAGCAGCGGGATGTGCTGACGCTGACGCTGCTGGATAAAATCCGCAACTGCATCGACGGGCAGACCCTGATGGGCCAGCTGTCTGACAGCGACTTCGTGTTGCTGATGAAACGTGCTACGCCCGTCCGCGCCATGCGCATGGCTCGGCTGCTGCTGCTGCGTCTGACCCAGCCGGTTACGCTGCACGAGATGCAGATACGGCCCAGCATCAGCATCGGCATGGTGGCGCGGGAAGAGACGGATCTGACTGCGGCAGAGCTGTTGAGCCGGGCGGCATCGGCCATGATGTCGGCACGCCTTGAGGGCAAAAATCAGATTCTCTTTTTCGATCCGACCATGACTGAGCGGGCGCAAAAGCGGCTGACGCAGGAGCACGATATTTTGCAGGGCCTGAGCGAAGGGCAATTCGCGCTGTTCCTGCAGCCACAAATTGATATGCGCAGCGGCCGACCAATTGGCGCAGAGGCGCTGCTGCGGATGCGTCAGCCGGACGGCAGCTGGAACCTGCCGGAAGACCTGATCGTCAGTGCGGAGGAGTCCGGCGTAATCCACGCGCTGGGGCGCTGGGTATTTGAAGAAGCGTGCCGCTTGCTGGCGGACTGGCAAAAACGCGGCATTACGCTGCCGTTGAGCGTGAATATTTCCGCCGTGCAGCTGCGCGAACCGGACAGGGTGGCGCATCTGGAAGCGCTAATTAAACAGTATCAGATCGCGCCAGGCAGCCTGATGCTGGAGCTGACCGAAACGGCACAGGTCGGTGAACCGGAGCTGGCTCTGCGGTTGTTGAGCGATCTGCAGCAGGCGGGCGTAGCCGTTGCTCTGGATGATTTTGGCACGGGCTATGCCAATCTGAACTGGCTGAGCCAGTTTAAATCGCTGCCTGTCAGCAAGCTGAAGATGGATCGCAGCTTCGTCAGCCCGTTGCCGGAAGATAACGCCATGGTACGTATTGTGGTGGCTATTGCGGAAATTATGCAGCTGGAAGTGATTGCCGAAGGGGTAGAAACCGTGGAGCAGCGCGACTGGTTACTGGCGCGCGGTATCCCCATCGGACAGGGCTATCTTTACGCAGGCGCGCTGCCGGTCGCAGAGTTCGAGCACCTTTATTTTAAAACCAGCTGAAAACAGCTTCCGATCCCAGCCTGACTAAAGCCGGCAAAACGGCACTACTTACCTGTACAGCGCGCCAGCAGAAGGCAATAGGGCTGCTTTTAGTCGGGACAGGTATCGGGGCGTGTCGACAGGCCGGTGCAGATTACGGATCGCCCCAGGCCTGCCTGGGGGCTACTGCTGTCGACGTTGACAGCAACAGCGGCCTGAATTTCAATAAAATTGTTATGCGCTTTGCGGTTCTGCGTTCAGCAAAGCCCCGTCCTTGCCGCTGCTGAAGTGATTCAGCTCTTAAATTTACGCGCCCGTTCGTGCAATGTTTATCAGAATATATCAATCCAGTTAACGTGGTGTTATTTTTGGCCTGTTGTCAAAATAACGACAGTAACGTCACCCGCCATCCCTGCCGTTAACGGATATTTTATGAAAACTTCCCTGTTTAAAAGCCTTTATTTTCAGGTACTAACCGCCATCGCTCTCGGCGTACTGCTGGGGCATTTTTATCCGGAGCTGGGCGCTCAAATGAAGCCGCTGGGCGACGCCTTCGTTAAACTGATCAAGATGATTATCGCGCCGGTCATTTTCTGTACAGTAGTGACAGGGATCGCCGGCATGGAAAGCATGAAAGCCGTTGGCCGCACGGGCGCGGTTGCGCTGCTCTATTTTGAAGTGGTCAGTACCATTGCGCTGATTATCGGTCTGATTGTGGTCAACGTGCTGCAGCCGGGCGCGGGCATGAACGTCGATCCCGCTACGCTGGATGCCAAAGCCGTCGCCGTCTATGCGCAGCAGGCAGAGCAGCAGGGTATCGTCGCCTTTTTGCTGGATATTATTCCTGGCAGCGTGATTGGTGCTTTCGCCAGCGGCAACATCTTGCAGGTATTGTTGTTCGCTATTCTGTTTGGCTTTGCCCTGCACCGCATGGGCGATAAAGGCACGCTGGTCTTCAACTTTATCGACAGCTTCTCTAAGGTCATTTTCGGCATCATCAATATGATTATGCGCCTTGCGCCAATCGGTGCCTTTGGTGCAATGGCCTTTACTATCGGTAAATATGGGGTGGGTTCACTGGTGCAGCTTGGCCAGCTGATCATCTGTTTTTATATTACCTGCGTGCTGTTTGTCGTTATTGTGCTGGGCCTGATCGCTCGGGTAACCGGTTTCAATATCTTTAAGTTTATCGCCTATATCAAAGAAGAGCTGTTAATCGTGCTGGGCACCTCTTCTTCGGAATCCGCGCTGCCGCGTATGCTGGATAAGATGGAGAAGCTGGGCTGCAAAAAATCGGTGGTAGGCCTGGTTATCCCAACCGGCTACTCCTTTAACCTGGACGGCACCTCAATTTATCTGACGATGGCCGCCGTGTTTATTGCCCAGGCGACTAATGCACATATGGATATTGTTCACCAAATCACGCTGCTGGTGGTGCTGTTACTCTCTTCAAAAGGCGCAGCTGGCGTGACCGGCAGCGGCTTTATCGTGCTGGCCGCCACGCTTTCCGCCGTCGGCCATCTGCCGGTAGCGGGCCTGGCGCTGATTTTAGGTATTGACCGTTTCATGTCAGAGGCGCGTGCGCTGACGAATCTGATAGGTAACGGCGTGGCGACCGTGTTCGTCGCGAAGTGGGTCGATCAACTGGATCAAAAACAGCTGAAAGCGACGCTTAATGCACCGAAAAAGGCGAAAAAACTCTCGGAAACGCGCCTCTGACCCAACAATGACGTAAATATCCTGCCGAAATGCCCGACGTGACTTGCCCTCACGTCGGGCATTTGCATAATAACCCCTGTTGTTTGACTATTTTTCACTTTGCGGCGGGACATCCCCGCCGTTGCGTGGTCTAAGAAGCTATTCGTCGGCTTCCCTGAGTTATCCTTTCCACCGATAGCCGTAGGCCACCAGCGATTTTATTGGTTTGTGATTGAGTAGGGGTTCACATGCAGGGCACCACAATTCGTCTTTTAGTGGGTGGGATAGCGCTGGCCTTTGCCAGTAGTTCGGTGCAGGCTGAAACTCTTCAACCCGATCCCGCCTGGCAACAGGGAAAGCTGGATAACGGTTTTCATTGGCAGGTGTTGACCACGCCGCAGCGTCCCAGCGACCGCGTGGAAGTTCGCCTGCTGGTTGATGCTGGCTCGCTGGTGGAAAGCACCCAGCAGGCCGGCTACAGCCATCTTCTGCCGCGCCTGGCGCTGGTGCACAATGCCCGGCTGGATACGGCTCAGCAGCGCTCGCTGTGGCAGCAAAGCATGAACCCGGATCGCCCTCAGCCGCCCGCAGTGACCTCATACGATTTCACGCTTTATTCGCTTAGCCTGCCTAATAATCGCCCGGAAGTGCTGAAAGAGGCGATTAACTGGCTGGCGGCCACGGTCAGCGATATGACGGTCAACGAACAGACCGTTAATACCGCGCTTAACGCTGACGATCCTATCGCTACCTGGCCTGCTGACCCGCAGGATCCCTGGTGGCGCTACCGCCTGAAAGGCTCTGCGCTGCTGGGTCACGATCCTGCTTCACCGGTAACGACGCCGGTTGATATGGCAAAGCTGAATGCTTTCTATAAGCAGTGGTATACACCGGACGCCATGACGCTGTTCGTGGTCGGTAATGTTGATAGCCGTGGCCTGGTAGAGCAGATTAACCGCACTTTCTCGCCGCTGGAGGGCAAACGCGACACGCCCGCGCCGGTGCCGACGCTCTCTTCCTTACCGCAGCAGCCGGTCAATCTGGTTAACCCTAACCTGAATCAGGACCGCCTGTCGCTAGTCTGGGATTCGTCATGGCAGCCTATCCGTGACTCGCAAAATCTACAGCGCTACTGGCAAAGTGACCTGGCGCGAGAAGCGCTGTTCTGGCACGTACAGCGCGTACTAAGCGATAATAAAGCGCAAAAAGTGCAGGTAGGTTTTGACTGCCGCGTGCTTTACCAGCGTGCCCAGTGCGGTATTAATCTGGATGCAGACAATAATACGCTGGCCGCTAATCTGAGCCTGGTGGCGCATGAGATGGCGAATATTCGTGACAACGGTCTGCCGCAGGAAGAGTTCGACGCGCTGATGGCGCAGAAAACCGTTGAGCTGAACAAGCTGTTTGCTACCTATGCCCGCACCAATACGGATGTGCTGATGAACCAACGCCTGCGTTCGCAGCAAAACGCGGTAGTGGATATCGCGCCTGAACAGTATCAGAAGCTGCGGCAGAAGTTTTTGTCAGAGCTGACGCTGCAAATGATGAATCAGGAGTTGCGCCAGCAGCTGTCACAGCCGTTAACGATGCTGCTGATGCAGCCGCAGGGCGAGGCGGAAACCAACGTGCAGGCGCTCTACGGCAGCTGGCAAAAAATTATGCAGCCTGCTGCCGAAGCTCCGGCAGCAAGCGTGGACGAGACTAAACCTGAAGTGTCGGATATTCCCGCTACTCAGAATTAACCTGTCCTCAGGCGCGCGCTACCATTTGCGCGCGCGTAACCATTCATTCACCAGCATTGGCCAGCTGGCCAGCGGCAGATCCGCCACGTTGCGGATACCGAAGCCGTGGCCGCCTTTTTCGTAAAAGTGCAGTTCGCTGGGCACACCGTGTTCACGCAGTGCGCTGAACATCACCATACTGTTATTGATCGGCACGGCGTCGTCGTTAACGGCGTGGATCAGCAGCGTTTGCGGGGTCTGCGCCGTTACGCGGGTTTCAAGAGAATAGGCGTCGATTTCGCGCTGGGTCGGGCATTCGCCCAGCAGGCGCAGCCGCGAACCGGCGTGTGCCAGCCCTTCCCGCATGCTGATGACCGGATAAAGCAGCACCAGCGCATCGGGTCTGGCAGCCAGAGATTCGGCGATATCCTGGACCGGATAGAGCTTTTCGTCAAAGCGTGTGCCGAGGCTGGCCGCAACATAGCCGCCGGCTGAAAATCCCATCATAACAATACGTTTGCCGTTCAGACCGCGTGCTGCGCGATGGCGTAGAACGCGCACGGCGCGCTGGGCATCCGCTAACGGCGCTTCAGCCGCTTCGTGGTGGCCGTCCTGTGGAAAACGGTAGGTCATTACCGCCAGCGTATAGCCCATTGCGGTAAAGAACATCGCCAGCGCGCTGCCCTCTTTATCGATCATAATGCGCTCGAAACCGCCGCCCGGCGCCACCAGCAGCGTCACGCCGTTGGAGGTTTCCGGGTACCAGAACGCCAGTTCCGGGCAGCGTACGCCTGAGGCGGCGCGGTCGAAAGGCTCATACTCTTTGGCCAAATCAACGATCTGTGGGCTGACACGGGAATCGCTGGCACCTGGCGCATCGCCGTGAGGCCAGATGTTGATTATTTCGGTTTTCATAAATGCTCCCGCTTCGCCTTATCTGAAGGGCGAAGCTAAAATTTAAATACCACGTGGTAATAAATGCAGCATCACCGATTTCGGGTTAAGTCGTCCACTATTCAGCGCTTGATTTCAGCGCTTTCAGAATTTATCCAGGAAGTTTAGCTGATATTTTATTAGCTATAACCCGCCAAACAGAAGCAGCATTTAATGCTGGCAGTTTGTTTTTTGCTGCGAGGAAATAATTACCGTCAGGTTTGGGCATAAATAATTGAAGGGTTTTCTGAATAATATCCTTTTTATTTGCCTTAGGAAAGGAGAGCGGCGGGCGTAATAATTCGTACTGCGTCTGACAGGGGTTAACAAATAAATATTTTACTTTTCAGCAGGTTGTAGCGAAATGCTGGATAGATTTCGTTTTATTTTACGAGCCTTATCGCATTTCTGTAAAAAAGAAAAATATCGCGAGTAACAACATAAAGTCATCCACCCCGCGTTTTGCTACGCGTCATCTACAGTAATCTTTTGCCAGGCCGTCAGAGAGTAGGGTAGCGACTAAAATCAAATTCTGTCAAGAAACCATGCCGCCTGACGTTTATTAACGGCGGCTTATCATATGACTAATATGCTTTTTTCCTTCCGGGGTTTTCTAATTAATCAGGCTGTTTGATTTGCGCATTACTGAGGCCGCAACTTCATTACCTTTCTGTATTTTACCCCCCGTGCCTGCAT
>NZ_DALZCD010000011.1:9350-21841 GCF_031978025.1 Erwinia sp. | reverse complement strand
GCATGGCGACATGGGCAGGCGCGGTCCGCATCACTCTGTTAAGCCGCCGCGCCGCATTTTGCAGCGCTGGCGGAGCAGGCGTCAGGCGGGCATGGCAGCAAGCGGGATAATCGCGCCGCGATGCTGGATCACCGTACTGGCCGTCAGGTGGCCCCGTCTGGCCGCCTCTGCCACACTGCCGCCGTTCAGGCGTACAGCCAGATAGCCTGCGCTAAACGAGTCACCCGCCGCGGTGGTGTCCACAATGCGGCTGGCCGGGAGCACCTGTGCGGGGACGTCCACCCTGGGTTCGCCGCTCAGGGAAACCAGGCAGGAGTCTGCTCCACGCTTGATGATGACCTCCGCCACGCCGGCTTCATGGGTTCTGGCGATGACGCGATCTACGGGCGTTTCTCCCCACAGCAGCTGCTCGTCATCCAGCGTCAGGAAGGCAATATCGGTCACGGCCAGCATGGCCTGATAAGCAGCCTGTGCCTCTGAAGCAGAAGCCCAGAGACGGGGGCGATAATTGTTGTCGAAAATGACCTTGCCGCCGTTGCTACGGCAGCGTGCCAGCAGCGTCAGCAGTTTTTCACGGCCTGCCGGCGTCAGGATGGCCAGGCTGATGCCGCTCAAATAGAGAAAGTCGAACTGCACCAGCTGTTGGCAAATGTCGTCGGCCCGCTCGCCTTCCAGCCAGAAGCGTGCGGCTGCATCATTGCGCCAGTAATAGAACGTGCGCTCGCCCCGGGCATCCGTTTCGATCACGTAAAGGCCGGGCAGTTTGTTTTCCATGCGCTGGATAAGCCCGGTTTGTATTTTCTCCTGCTGCCACGCCGCCAGCATCTCGCTACTGAACGTATCCGTGCCCAGCGCGGTAACGTAATGCACCGCCAGCTGACGGGTCTGGCGGGCAAGATAAACGGCCGTATTCAGCGTATCACCACCAAAACCGCGGCTCAGACTATTTTCCTGTTGGGACAGCTCAATCATACATTCGCCGATAACGGCGATATTTTTTTCGCTCATGATAATCCGCTCGCTCCGTTTTTCGTCTTAGTGTCGCCGTGCTGACTGCCCCAGTCAATATTTTAAAACAGCGTTTTATTTTTAAAAAAGGTCACATCGCGACCGGCTCTGCCGCACAAGCGCGTAATAAAGTTATCCAGGGGAATGCCGATACTGATGACAGAAGCCCCCTCCTGTAAGGCCTCAAAAATGACAAGGATCTTAATATGGTGCTGAAGAACATCAGACACCGGCTTCCTCCCTCACCTGTCCTGAAACAGCAGCAGGAGCATCTTTACTGGCGAGAATGCCAGCGCACCTATACGTTTCAACCGATCTACCGGGTAACCGGCAGCCTGATGGCAATTGAGTTGCTTACCGCGGTCTTTCATCCTTCCGCGCCGGGCCAGAGGGTATCGCCGGAGTCCTATTTTGCCGCGCTTGATGCGACGGAGCGGATGCTGATTATTCGTGAGCAGCTGGAACTGCTGGAGACGTGGAAAGCAAAATTTATCGAAGGCGGAATGGTTGCCTCGGTCAATATTGACGGCCCAACGCTGCAGGCCGTCCAGCACAACCCGGTGGTTCGCCAGCTTATCGCGCGTTGTCCGTGGGTGCGTTTTGAGCTGGTCGAGCATCAGTTGCTGCCGCAGGCAGGCATGGTAGCTCAGATACCGGAACTGGGACCGCTGTGGCTGGACGATTTTGGCTCGGGCATGGCGAACTTTTCCGCGCTGTCAGAACTGAAATATGACCATATCAAACTGGCACGTGAGCTGTTTATCCTGCTGAGAAAATCGGAAGAGGGCCGTAGTCTGTTCAATATGCTCCTGGCATTGATTAACCGCTACTGCAAGGGCGTCATTGTGGAAGGCGTCGAGACGCTGGAGGAGTGGCACCAGGTGCAGAACTCGTTTGCCTGCGCCGCGCAGGGCTACTATTTTGCCCATCCTATGCCGTTTGACCAGCTGGAAACGCTGCCGCTGAAGCTGGCGTAATGCCGTTTTCTCCCCGCTCGTCTATCTTTACAGAAGACGAAGTGAACAAGGAGATAAACAGTGTCGCGCACAGGAAAAGTAGTTAGCTGGATTGTCGGGATTTTTTTGTTGCTGGTTGTGGTGGTAGTGATCGTTATCGCGACATTTGACTGGAATCGCCTGAAGCCAACTATCAATCAGAAAGTCTCAACAGAACTGAACCGTCCCTTCGCTATTCGCGGCGATCTGGGCGTCGCCTGGGCGCGTAACCGCGACGAAGCGGGCTGGCGCAGCTGGGTGCCGTGGCCGCACGTGCACGCACAGGATATCCTGCTGGGAAACCCGCCTGCAATTGCCGATATTACGATGGTGCATTTGCCTCGTGTGGAGGCAACGCTGTCCCCGTTAGCCCTGGTGCATAAAGAAGTCTTTATCCCGTGGATCAAACTGGAGCAGCCCGATGCACGCCTGATCCAGACGGCGGCAGGCAAAAATAACTGGACGTTTGACCTGGCTGCCAGCGACAACGCCGCAGCCAGTGAGCCTTCCGCATGGACGTTTCGCCTGGATAACATTCTCTTCGATCGGGCAAAAATTGCTTACCGGGACGCCATCAATAAGGCCGATGTGCAGGTGACGGTCAATCCGCTGGGCAAGCCTGTTCCCTATGCGCAAATCGCGGGCGGTAAGGACGATGCGGGTCAGAAAGGCGCATCAGACCTGGTTTTCGGCTGGAAAGCGGCCGGAACTTACAACGATGAAAAGTTGACCGGTGACGGTAAACTTGGCGGCATGCTTTCGCTGCGTAGCAAAAACAATCCTTTCCCTGTCCAGGCCGATGTGCACAACGGCACCACGCGCGTGCAGATAGTGGGCAGTCTGCAGGACCCGATGAATCTGGGCGGGCTGAATATACGCCTGCGCTTCTCCGGCGATACGCTGGCAAACCTGTATGGCCTGACCGGCGTGCTGCTGCCAGATACGCCTCCTTATGAAACTGACGGCCATCTGATTGCGCGTTTTCAGCAAAAGGGCGGCCCGGTCTTTCATTACAACGATTTTAACGGCCATATCGGCGACAGTGATATTCATGGCTCGCTGACCTATAGCCAGGTGAAGCCACGGCCTAAACTGGAGGGCTCGCTGGAGTCACGTCAGCTGCGTATGGCCGATCTGGGGCCGCTTATCGGCGTCAAATCCGGCAAGGGCAGCGATAAAACCGAGCAGGCCAAAGCGAAAAGAGGGGAAACACCCAATCAGCCTGCCGATCGGGTCCTGCCGCATGACAGGTTCGAGACTAAAAGCTGGGACGTTATGGATGCCGACGTGAAGTTTAGCGGCAAGCGCATCGAACACAGCAATTCTCTGCCTATCAGCGATCTTTACACCCATCTGGCGTTGAAAAACGGCAGCCTGCTGCTGGATCCGCTGCGGTTTGGCATGGCGGGTGGCAACCTTAATTCAACCATCCGTATGGAAGGCGACCACACGCCGATGCGCGCACGGGCCGATCTGCACGCACGTAATCTGCAGCTGAAACAGCTCTTCCCGGGCGTGAAGTCGATGCAAAACAGCATGGGGCAGATTAACGGTGATGCCACGCTGAGCGGCACGGGTAACTCCGTTGCCGATATTCTGGCGACCAGCAACGGCAGCGTGAAGCTGCTAATGAATGATGGTGTTATCAGCCGTGGCCTGATGGAAATCGTCGGTCTTAACGTCGGTAACTATGTAGTCGGCAAGCTGTTTGGCGATGATGAAGTGCGTATCAACTGTGCGGCGGCCGATCTGAAGGTGGATAATGGGGTCGCCTCGACCAAACTCTTTGTCTTCGATACCGAAAATGCGGTCATTAATATCAGCGGCAACACAAACTTTGCGAATGAACGGCTGGATCTTTCCATTAATCCGGAGAGCAAAGGGATGCGCATCGTAACGCTGCGTTCGCCGCTTTACGTTAAGGGCACGTTTAAAAATCCTGATGCAGGTGTCAAAGCCGGGCCGCTGATTGCTCGCGGTGCGGCGGCCGTTGCTTTGGGAGCGGTAGTGGCGCCTGCCGCCGCGCTGCTGGCGCTGATTTCACCCAGCGATAACGAGCAGAACCAGTGCGTTAACGTGCTGGGGCAAATGAAAAAGAAATAAACGAACCCGGCCATTGCGCCGGGTTTTTTTTGCCCAAAAAAACCGGCGCAATGGCCGGTTTAGTGGGGAAAGCAGGGCGGCTAATCAAACAGGGATTCGTGGCGCGTTTCCCGGCTGGCAAGCAGCGCGAACAGCGTCAGGCAGGCCATCGCCGCCAGATAGAGGCCCACATAGAACAACCCATAAGTATGTGCCAGCCAGGTCGCGATATAAGGGGCGACCGAAGCGCCGAGGATCGACGACAGGTTGTAAGAAAACGAGGCCCCCGTATAACGCACCTCGGTTGGAAACAGCTCCGGCAGCAGCGCGCCCATCGGGCCAAACGTCAGCCCCATTACGCTTAAACCGCACAGCAGAAAGGCCATCACCACCCATTGGTTACCGGACCCCAGCATCGACGGGAAAATCAGCGCAAAGGCGATAATCAGTAGCGTAATCACGATCATGGTCTTGCGGCGGCCGAAGCGGTCAGCCAACAGGCCTGCAATCGGTACCATTACGCCAAAGCCGATCACCGCCAGCATCAGCATCCACAACATGGTATTACGCGGGAAACCCAGACCATTTGGCGCAGGTGTGGTGCCATAGGTCATGGAATAAACGGTCATGATATAAAAAAGCGTATAGGTCGCCAGCATGATAAAGGTGCCCAAAATGGTCGCCTTCATGTGTTTCGACAGCAGCGTACCGATAGGTATTTTGACCTGCTTTTTCTCTTTTTTTACTTTCGCGAAGACGGGCGATTCGTTAAGTGAAACGCGCACGTAAAGACCAATCAGCACCAGCACCGCGGAGAGGATAAAGGGTACGCGCCAGCCCCACTGCATAAACTGTTCATCGGTTAACAGCCATGAGAGAAGCAGAAAGGTGCCGTTAGCGAAAAAGAAACCAATGGGCGCGCCAAGCTGTGGAAAGGAACCATAAAGCGCCCGTTTTTTTGCCGGAGCGTTTTCGGTCGCCAGCAGCGCCGCGCCGCCCCATTCGCCCCCCAGCCCCAGACCCTGACCAAAACGCGCCAGCGCCAGCAGTAAGGGCGCGAAGACGCCGATAGTCTGGTAGCCCGGCAGCAGGCCAATAACCACGGTAGAAATGCCCATTGTCAGCAGCGAAGCCACCAGCGTGACTTTACGTCCTGCCCGGTCGCCGAAGTGGCCAAAAAGCGCCGAACCGATTGGGCGGGCAATAAACGCGATAGCAAACGTAGCCAGCGACTGTAGCGTAGCGACGGTTGCATCTCCCTGCGGGAAGAAAATATGGGGGAACACGATCACCGCCGCAGTGGCGTAAATATAGAAATCGAAAAATTCAATAGCGGTGCCGACCAGCGAAGCGATCACGACTTTGCCGCGTGAATTTACGGGTGGAGTGTCCTGTTCAGCGTTGAGCGATGGTGCGATGGAGGCTTGCATAATTGTTTCTTATTTGTAATACGTGAAAAGGAATCTTACGCACTGGATCCTGTTCGTTCAATGGTGAAAAGGCGGCGTGCGGGCGCGCCAGCCTTGGAAAAGAGGATCGTGCGTGAGATAACGTCGTCACTGGCTGATAGCCGGGTAAAACGTCCTTTTTATGGCAAGATTCACCAGTAAAGCAGCGATAAAAAGTATCTCCTCAGGCGAAAATGCCTTTGGTTGCTTACTTTTTATACTTTTGATGGCATATTCGGCTGAGGACATCAGGCGTGGCCCTTCCCCTTACGCTGTAACAAAACGTGTCGGCACCGGCTAAATCAATCTTAAATCAACCTCGCTTTTCTGGCTCCATTCCACTTTTTCCTGATCGAAAGCAGCTTGCCAGACTGGCCTGCCAATACACTTTCCTGACATTTTTTCTCTGAATTTCTGAAAGGTTTTTCCCGGATGCGACTCACTCCTCGCCGTGCGCTGACGCGCCTTTTACCGCTGCTGCTGTCTACCTTTACGGTATCCGCGACGCCGCCTGTCGCCGTAACAGTTACCCGCGAAAAAGTGACAGCACCTCGCCACTACCTGGGCCGTGTTATCTTGTCCGGCATTTGTATGGTAGTGCTCATGTTGTGCGCCTGCATTGCCCTCATAAAGAGGCCATTGGCAGGTTTTAACCGTTTTATTAACCGGGTTCGCGACGGATACGTTGCGCTTACGCAAAAAATGAATCGCTACGCCATGACCACGGTCGGCGTGCTATTGGCGGCAGGCATCGTGACCTGGTTGAGCGACCATCAGCAGCCCAACAGCCCGCAGGAGGATGAAAGCTACCTGTTTAGCTATGCCCCGCTACCGGAAGGCGTTGCCCTGCCGGAAAGCAGCAGGTGATGCAGTAAATCTACGTGGAGCAAACCGCGCCCGATCTTACAGCGTTTGATTAACGCGCTGCTGCATCCAGAGCCAGAACGGATTGGAGGCCTGGCGCATCAGCATATCCAGACTGACCATCAGCACGCTGCGCTCGCCACGTGGCGTCAGGACGCCAAAACTGACGCCGAACTCGTTCAGCTGGTCGGGCTGACGACCATACAGCGAGTCGCTGAACGGGAAGGGCAGCGCCACGTGGGAGAGGGAATAGACATCCGACGGATAGCTGACGCCTAACGGCATGCTGGTGGCTACGCTGCTGCCCGCAGGCGTGGTGCGGGCAACGACATCGTTGCGGGTTGGTGTCGCGTTGGTCACCAGGGTAACAGCGTAGCGGCGCGGCGCGGCCGGCAGCAGATTGTCCGCCGCGTGCAGGGCCGTTTGGCGCATCAGCGGGGAAAGCGCTACCGAACGATTAACGTCGAACAGCACCAGTTCACTGCCGTTGGCAGGTAACAGATTATAAAGACCGCGCACGACGGCGGGCGTGCTTACCGTCGCATCGGCCACGGACTGAAAGGTCAGTACCGGCGGCAGCTTGTCCAACAAATGACTGGCCCGATCGCGGTGCAGTTGGCTTTGTAACGCGCTGGTCAACAGCCATGATTGCCGCGCCGCTTTCACCGGAAAGGAGTTGTATTTAAAAGGATTGAACTCCGGCAGGATACTCAGCCATGCCGAACGGGCAAAGGCGGGCAGCAGCGAGGGCAGGCCGGCCAGGCCCGCGTAACGTGCATAGCTGCTGACGCCAATCATCGGCGAAATCAAAATCAGCCGGGTCGGCACGGGCAGTGAGGGATCTTCCAGCGCATCTAACGTATATTTCATCGCCAGCGCGCCGCCGTTGGAAAAGCCCATTATCTGCAGCGGCGCGCCTGCCGGAATGCGCCGATGGGCTTCCCGCACCGCCAGCCTGGTCGCCGCCAGCCAGTCTTCCCATTCGGTTTGGGTCAGCCCGGCCGGGACAGTACCGTGGCCCGGCAGCCGAATAGCCACCACGACATAGCCATGCCGTTGATAATCCGTAGCGAAATGCCGCAGGCTATAGGGTGAATCCGTCAGCCCATGCAAAAGCACTACCGCGCCACGAGGCTGCCCCTGCGGCAGAAGCTGGTAAGAGTGGTTCCAGTTCGTAGCAAAATGTGCCGGATAAACCGGGCTTTTTTCCGCGTAGCGATTATAGGTTTCCGCACTGTTTTCCGAGGGCCTGACGTCGCGCTGCATTTGGTCAAAAATTTGCTGCTCGTTGCGCAAATAGCCTGACCAGTCGGTACGATCCATCTCTCCGTCGCTAAGCTCGGCAGGGAGCCAGGTATGCCACGGCTCAAGCGCCGGTCCGCGTTCGGTCACGGCAACACGCAGCGCCAGCAGCAGAAAGCCCGTCAGTAACAGCAGCAGCACTATGCGCCGGATCCAGAATCGTGTGCGTTGTAGCATGGCTGCTCCCTTGGCGAATTTGCGCAGGAAGTATAGAGGAAATCAGCGCAACAGCGTTGATCGTCATCATTAATGCCTGGCTGCCCTACCTGTTATGAACTCTCAGCTAAATCACGCTTGTTGATTTCAGGTTTAAGGTAAATGGGCGATTGATTACGGTGATAAATTAATTAAGTTTATGATAAAAAACAATAAATATTTATTTTTCGCCGAAATTTTTCTCTTTGTTGCCTGGATTTACTTCCCCTGCAAGGGGGAATATAGTGGCGGCGATTTCTTCAACGGAGCCAACATTGGACAGTCATCTTTTACTTTTGAACACATAAGGCAGGCTATGCCGTTTGCTTGCCGATAACCGGTGGGCACTGTTTTCTCTCTCCTGAGACATGACACCCCGTCCTGAATTTTTCTCCCGCGCAGCTGCCGGGCAAGGATTAACGATGAAAGAACCTCCGACCAGCGACGGGCGATGGCAATCAGGCAGAGTAAAGCGCACGCGCTTCCCGTAATCTCCTCTTCCCCGCCTCGCCCAATCCTGATTTAAAAATGACATCCTCACGCGCAGGGTCGCTTCCTTGCGCCTGAATAAAAATAAAGGATTTGGCAGATGAAAAAAGCCCATTTAACGCTCGTCCGCGATCTGGCTATCGCAAACGAGATAAAACTGAACCTGGACAGCACGCTGGCGCGCCTGAACACACAGCGCCACGGTTTGACGACTCATGAAGCCAGCGAGCGCCTGCTGGAATATGGCAGAAACGAAATCGCTACAGAAAAAGCGCCGCACGCGCTTATCCAGCTGGCAAAAGCCTTCCACAATCCCTTTATCTGGATCCTGATCGCGCTGGCCGGAATCAGTTTTTGCACTGACTATCTGCTGCCGCTGCGGCAGGGCGAAGAGACCGATCTCACCGGCGTTATCATCATGCTGATAATGGTGGCGCTCAGCGGTCTGCTGCGTTTCTGGCAGGAGCACCGGACCAATAAAGCAGCGGAAGCCCTGAAATCGCTGGTGCGCACGACGGCAACCGTTATCCGCCGCAGCAGCGAAAACGTTGCGCCGGTCAGAATGGAGGTCGTGCTGCAGGAAGTGGTGCCTGGCGACATTATCTTTCTGTCGGCTGGCGATATGATCCCGGCAGATGTTCGTCTGCTTACCTCTAAAGATTTGTTCATCAGTCAGGCTTCGCTGAGTGGCGAAGCGGTGCCGGTGGAAAAATATGTTACGCCGCCCTGGAATCAGGAAGAGGGCGACCTGCTGGACAGGCCAGATATTTGCCTGATGGGAACCAACGTTGCCAGCGGTACCGCTACCGCCGTCGTGGTGGCAACAGGAGACCAGACCTGGTTTGGCTCGCTGGCAAAATCAGTGACGGGCAGCCGACCGCTGACCTCCTTCGATCGCGGTGTGAACAGCGTCAGCTGGCTGCTGGTCCGCTTTATGTTGGTGATGGTGCCCGTGGTGCTGTTTATCAACGGCTTTACCAAAGGCAACTGGACAGATGCCACGCTGTTCGCCCTGGCCGTAGCGGTTGGCCTGACGCCGGAAATGCTGCCCATGATTGTCAGCTCTAACCTGGCGAAAGGTGCCATCGCCATGTCGCGGTGCAAAGTGGTGGTTAAGCGGCTTAATGCTATACAGAATTTTGGCGCGATGGATGTGCTGTGTACCGATAAAACCGGCACGCTGACGCAGGATCGCATTATCCTGGCGCATCATCATGACGCATACGGGAAAAACAGCGACTGGGTTTTGCAGCTGGCCTGGCTGAACAGCAGCCATCAGACCAGCGTAAAAAATCTGATGGATCGGGCCATCCTGAGCTTCAGTCAGGGTAAAAAAGCGGTTAGCGGACTTCATTGCTTTCAAAAAATTGACGAGCTGCCGTTTGACTTCGAACGTCGCCGCCTGTCAATTGTGGTGGCAGACGAGCACGAGCGGCAGATACTGATATGCAAGGGGGCGCTTGACGAGATGCTGTCCATCGCCACCCACTGGCAGGACGGCTGTCAACGCCGTCCACTGGATGACGCTGCACGCCAGCAGTGGAGAAAGCAGGCAGAACACTGGAATAGCCAGGGTTTTCGCGTACTGCTTATCGGTGAGCGTGATATGCAGCTAACGCAGCCGCTGCACAAGGACGATGAACGGGATCTGACCCTTTGTGGCCTGTTGACTTTCCTCGATCCACCCAAAGAGAGCGCCAAAGAAGCTATTGCAGCCCTGCAAGAACATGGCGTAACGGTTAAGGTACTGACCGGCGATAACGCCATTATTACCAGCAAAATCTGTCGCGATGTGGGCCTTGAACCCGGGGAACCGCTGTGCGGCAGTGAAATTGAGCGCATGGATGACAGTGAACTAATGAAGCTTGCTGCCTCACGCACGATTTTTTGCCGCCTGACGCCGCAGCAAAAGTCTCGCGTATTGCACATGCTGCAACAAAACGACCATACCGTTGGTTTTCTGGGGGATGGCATCAACGACGCCCCAGCGTTACGCGATGCGGATATTGGTATTTCCGTCGACAGCGCGGCGGATATCGCCAAAGAGTCAGCCGATATTATTCTGCTGGAAAAAAACCTGATGGTATTGGAGCAGGGCGTCATTAAAGGTCGTGAGACTTTCGGCAACATTATCAAGTACCTGAATATGACCGCCAGCTCAAATTTCGGCAACGTCTTTTCCGTGCTGATCGCCAGCATCTTTCTGCCTTTTTTGCCGATGCTGGCCATCCATCTGCTGATCCAGAACCTGATGTATGACTTCTCCCAGCTGGCGCTGCCATGGGACAAAATGGATAAGGCCTTCCTGCGCAAGCCGCGTAAGTGGGACGCGAAAAATATTGGTCGTTTTATGCTGTGGATAGGGCCGACTTCTTCCTTGTTTGATGTCGCCACGTTTCTGGTGATGTGGCACGTTTTTGCCGCCAACAGCGTGGCGCACCAGGCGCTGTTTCAGTCAGGCTGGTTTGTCGAGGGGTTGCTGTCACAGACGCTGGTGGTGCACATGCTGCGCACGCAGAAGATCCCCTTTATTCAGAGCTGCGCGGCGCTGCCGGTTATGGTGATGACAGGGTTAGTGATGGTATCAGGGATCGTGATTCCCTTTTCACCGCTGGGCAAGGCGATTGGGCTGACGCCGCTGCCCTGGCACTACTTTCCCTGGCTGGCGGCGATGCTGATAGGTTATTGCCTGGTGGCGCAGGGCATGAAACGCCTTTATATCCACCGCTTCGGTCAGTGGTTCTGAGGAGGAAAAATGAAATCTAACCACGCCGTCACGGCCATCGTGCTGTTTTTTGTGGCTTTAGTGATCCTGTCCAGCGGACTGATGATGATCTTCAGCCACTGATTCTTTAAGGCGGACACCGTTCCGCCTTTTTCACACTTTGATAAAGCGCAGCCAGATAAAGCGAAGGATGTAGTACTCCACCGCACCCAGCAGTAAAAACCACAGGCAAAATATCAGCGTGTAGAGCTGGTTGATGTCGCTTAAATGAAACAGCGTCGTCAGGTGGCGCGTCAGCTCAACGCCAAACCAGGGCGCGGGCAGCAGTAGCGCGGAGAGGAAGCCCAGCATCAGCGTACTCATTGGCATTAAAAAGGTCAGAAAAGGATTATTCATAACGGTTCCGTCTCGGTCAGTAACGGTTATTTTCCGGTAAACGGCGGATGGGTTCAACCTTGCTTGCGCGTTCAAGATTTTTCAGGCTTTTTGACGGGCTTTTTTTATGCTTAATTCCCCAATAGCTGAAAGGTCGCTCATCCTAACCCGGTAATTCTTTTAGTGTTTTTACGCCTCTTTTTTATCCAAAATTAGCTTTCGTTAAAAAGTATAGCCAAGGCTATACTTAAACAGCTGATTTTATTGTCTTTTTATACGCGTTATCGCGTGGTAGGATGCATCCACATTAAGCCTGAGGGGCTTGTTTCTTCAACAAGAACCGTACTTTTGAAGTCTGGGCGGTAAGATAATCGCCAGATCGGTATATCCACAATGAACCTATATGCAACCCTTATTCTGGCCTTCGGCATGTCGATGGATGCTTTTGCCGCCGCCATTGGCAAAGGCGCAAGCCTGCAGCGTCCAGGGCTGAAAGAAGCGCTGCGCACCGGCCTGATTTTCGGCACGATCGAAGCGCTGACGCCACTCATTGGTTGGGGAGTTGGTATTGCCGCCAGCCGTTATGTGATGGCTTGGGATCACTGGGTCGCTTTCACCCTGCTGTCGGTGCTTGGCGCGCGTATGATTCTGGAAGGTTTCCGTAAAAAAGATGAGGCGTGTGAAGCCGCAGAGCGTCACGGCTTCTGGCTGCTGGCGATGACCGCTGTGGCGACCAGTCTGGATGCAATGGCCGTGGGTGTCGGGCTGGCTTTTTTACAGGTGAATATTGTGACAACCGCGCTGGCCATTGGCGCTTCCACTATGGTGATGGCTTCTACCGGCATCTTATTAGGCCGTTTCCTGGGGCCGATTATGGGTAAATGGGCCGAGATTTTTGGCGGCGTGGTACTGATTGGGATTGGCAGCAGTATCTTGATAGAACATCTTGGCCTGCTGTAACGGCTGTAACGGCTGTAACGGCTGTAACGGCTGTAACGGCTGTAACGG
>NZ_DALZCD010000011.1:0-9250 GCF_031978025.1 Erwinia sp. | reverse complement strand
TAACGGCTGTAACGGCTGTAACGGCTGTAACGGCTGTAACGGCTGTAACGGCTGTGATAATTGAGATGGCTGGGATGGCTGTTACCGCTGAAGCAGGCGTAACAGTTGTAGCGGCTGTAATAGTTGCGATGACTGTAGCGGCTGCAAGGGCTGGGATAGCTGTAACAGGTGGAACGGCTGAAACGTGCAAATGGGTTTGCCCACCTTGTTTAGCTTTTGTTTAAGTTTGGCTTTGCATACTCAGGTCAATTCTGTGACGCACTTCAAATTTATTTGCCTGAAAAACGCGCTTCTTGTATAATTTTTTTGCGTTTTATCAATAAAAGTTGAATTCAGGTGAAGAAAATGAGAAAGATTATCAAGTACGTGTTTCGCAGTTATGTTGAAACTTTTAAACACGTACCGCCAGGCGCTATGTATTAATGGCGTCGGCCAGAAACCCTCGATAGCCGCGGTCAGGGAAAGACCGGTGGTTATCACTTTTTACCGCTATTAAAACCTCTTAGCCTGTACCAGCCTGTTGTTCCTTTGCTTTTTTAACTAACTTTTTTCGCCTCCTGGTGACATTCGTCACCGATCCTGTGATATTCCCTGTGCTTTTCTGCCACCGCTCTGAGCAGGTCACGTTGCTGATGGGGAAAACCGCCGCTGCTGCCTGCGTCACAGCCAGCAGGGCGGGGAAAATCAATCCTGGCTCTGATACTCGTCCAGCGTAGCGCTTTGACAGGCTTCCGTACTCTGGCGAGCCTGCTTCTTCCGGTCTTCGCTCAGGTTCATCCAGGCAGCCACCACGGTTCTGGCTTCATCCTCATCGAAATCCGTTTTTTCCTGCGCGGAAGACGACTGGCCGCGCATCTGCAGCGCTTTCAGTTTAGCGATATAGCTATCTGCCGTGTCAGCTGCTTTATCCTGGGTAACCAGGGTGCAAAGGTTAGCGATATAGCTCTGGGCCGGATCGTCTGAGTCTGCAGCTTGCGCTGCGCCAGTTACTGCCAGGGCGGCAAGCAGCAGCATCACTTTTTTCATATTTTCTCCTTATCAAGGATTTACGGTCAGTCAGTCAGGCCGGTTTGGCATTGTCCGTTAAGGATAGCGTCTCCGTCCCGGACTGACGCTGTACGCCTGAAGAGTAAATACTTTAATTCAGAGCCAGAGTCTGTACCAGTCGATCTGCTGCCCAATGATGTTATCGAAGTGTGGGCCGCTGTAGAGATCGTAGTGTTTTGCTCCCGCTTCGATATGTAGCTTTTTCTCCGGCGCAGCCAGAGCATCAAACAGCGCGATACCCTGTTGCGGCGGATTGACGGCATCGTCGCCTGCCACCATAACCATGGTCGGACACAGAACCTGGCGAGCACTTTCTTCTGGCCTGTAGTGCAGCGTCTCTTGTATCGTCAGGAAAGGAATTTTAATATCCATCGCCGGAAAGCGTGTTTTTTGGCTGTCAAAAAAGGCTTTTGATTCCTCGTCGTTTAACACGCGGGTGATGGCGACAAACATCTCTTTGCCCGTGTCTGCCTTTTTTGCCGCCATTTTATCCAGCGTGGCGATAAAGCTGTTTTTTTCTTCCGGCGTCATTTCCCCGGTGATGACAGCGTCGCCATCAGCGAAGGCAAGCTGGCTGACCACGCATTTTACCGCCGGGCTGCGTGCGGCTGCCGCCATAACATGACAGCCGCCCAGAGAGGTGCCCCACAGGCCTATACGCGTGATATCGGGCTGCGCGCTGGCCCAGTCGATGACGGTAATGATGTCGTCTATCTGCATAGCCGGTACCAGCCTGCCGCGCTCGCCGCCGCTGGCGCCAAAACCGCGGTAGTCAAAAGTGAGGGTAATAAAGCCTGCCCGGGTAAAAGCTTCGGCAAAAGCGGGCAAGAGAATGTCCTGGATACCGCAGAAACCGTGGCAGAGAATAATTGCGGGTGCGGAAGAAACATCAGGCGTACGTACGGTAACGGCGATATCGCCAGCCAGCTTAAAAGTGGATATTGTCATAAAAACTCCCTGTATTTTCATCAGATGATTAAGTATTTCCAACCTACAAGGGAGATTTTATCGGGGGAGGGTTAAACAACGACCTAATCTTAATCATAAAATCATTACTTCGACCCCATTTTTTTATCATAGGGATATCAGCGCGAATAATGAATAAACCTGTTTTATTGCCAGGAAAAGGTTTTTACAGAAAGGGTGTGGCTGAGAAAGGCAAGGTTGTGCGCTGAAAATTCTCCACGGTTTTCACCGTGGAGAGAGAACGATTAACCTTCAGGCATGGCAGAAGAGTGATGGCTTGAGATCAGCCATTTCTGGCCGTTCCATGCATAGGTAAAAGTATACCGTGCAGCGGCTTTAGACCCGTCACCAAAGGTAAAGGTATAGGTGCCGGTGTCGATAGCTTTATTACAGCCAATGCGAACGGTGCGGCTGTCAATATGGCCCACCGGCTTTTTCGCCAGGAACTTTTTAAAGTAATCAATACGTTCTTCGTCAGTCAGGCGCACTTTGTTTGACAGCGTTGGCAGCAACACCGCATCTGACAGATAGTTCTGTGAAACCGTGGTAGCATCGCCTGTTTTTAGCGAATCGTTCCAGCGGTCAAACATTGAGGCCACTTCTTTCTCCGTCATTTTAACGCAGGACGTATTGTCCTGGGCAAAAGCCGCCGAACTGGTAAGAATGCCGGCAATCATTAAACCAATCAATCCAGTTTTCATTCATTTTCTCCGTGGTGTTTACTATTTTTAATAAGAAATAAAGTAACAGAAACCGGTAAACATCGGCTAAACGCGAACGGTGTTAAATATATCCAGAACCAGGACATTGACACAGATCATATCGTCCGGCCCCACCATTTGTGAGAATTGTGTTAATTAATTTGGGCGCACTAAGATGATAATAAATATAAATGTCATTATTTATAATGTTCACGTTAATCATTAATGCGGAATAAAAAAGAGAAAAGAATGAACAAGGATGTTCTGACGGGGAGCAGCTTGAGAAAAGTAGAGGAACGGCTCTCAATGAGAACAGGGATGAGAGCAAAGAGAGTAAAAAGGTGGTCAGCCCAGGCTGACCACCGCGCTTTTATTTCTGTAAAAGCGGCTTAACCCAGGCAATGATTTCTGCATCCTTTCCCTGTTCAAACAAACATTTCTGGAAGCGCTCACCGCTGACGGCGATTTTAACCAGTTCCGGGTCGATAGCGCGTAGCGTATCCAGATAATTATCTTTGATCACCGCACTTTTTACCTGATTCAGGATGCGAGCGTTACGTACTTGAGGCTCTTTACGCTCGACCGGGTAACCTTCACCGCGGCGCCCGGTAAAGGCTTTTTCAAACATATAGCGCACGTTCAGCTCGGCACCCCAGCCAAAACCTTTGGCAAAGGCCAGTGAAAGCGCATTGCCGTTGTTGATCTGCGCAAACAGCAAGGTATCTGCCGGATCGAGGCAGTAACCGCAAACCACGCCAGGATGGAGGTTTAATGACATTAGCGCTCCAAACTGGCATAGAAGAAGGAAAGCGGATTATCTTTGCCGAATGAAGCCAGCAGAATGCCTGGCAGAAAAGCGGCCAGGCTAGCGGAAAGCTGGGCCAGCGCGATACGCGCACCGGAGAATTTGGTTTTCTCTTTAAAGTCGTCAGTCATTTCTGGCACCAGAGTTTCATAAGGGACCAGAATCGGGGTGTAGACCACTTCAAAGAACAGATAGGTCAGCAGGTAGTAAACATAGGTCATGTCACTGAGCCACATCAGGCTGTAACTGAAGACCAGAGGAATGCCGATAAGAATAAAAAATTTTCGGCGACCGAAGCGTTTGCCGAGCCGGGTCGAGCCAAAATGATCGGTCAGATAGCCCATCAGCTGGCTGACCACGCCATCCACAATGCGGGCCATGGCGAAAATAGAAGTGGCTTCAATAGGACTGAGGCCGCAAAAGGTGGTGTAAAAGTAAAGCAGCCAGGCAGAAGTTAATGCCATCGTTCCGGCACCAAGAAAATCCCCTGATCCATAGGCGAGATAATTAAGCGTTCCTGGTTTACGTATTGTCATAATCGTCACCCTGATTGACCAACGTACACGGCCCGGCTGTATGTCGGGCGATGAAGTAAGTTAGAATGATGACGCTCCGAAAACCTTTGCGATTTTGCCAGTCAACATAAGGCAGTGGCGTGAGGAAGAAGATAGCGGCGGGCTGCTTCACTAATTTAATAAAATGCCGTTTCATTTTTATTGATTCAGCGGAGCAGCTCTCTAAATACAAAATTTGTTGCGATCTGTCGCCTGTTTACCATGTTAAAGCAAGGTCGGCGATGAAAAGGTTTATATAGTTAAAAAACCAATCAGAGAGGGAAGCACAATGAAAGCTGCCGTGGTCAATAAGAATCATACTGTCGATATCGTTGAGAAGAAGCTGCGCGCGCTGGCGCATGGTGAAGCACTGCTAAAAATGGAATGTTGTGGCGTTTGTCACACGGATCTACACGTTAAAAACGGGGACTTTGGCGATCGTACCGGCATGATCCTGGGTCATGAAGGCGTGGGCATCGTCAGCGAAGTTGGCCCAGGCGTGACCTCGTTGAAGGTAGGCGACAGGGCCAGCGTGGCCTGGTTTTATAAAGGCTGTGGCCACTGTGAATACTGCACAACGGGCAATGAAACCCTGTGTCGTCACGTTTTGAATGCCGGTTTTACCGCTGATGGCGGCATGGCGGAAGAGTGTATTGTGGCGGCGGACTACGCGGTGAAAGTGCCGGATGGACTGGATCCGGCAGCGGCCAGCAGTGTGACCTGCGCGGGCGTAACCACGTATAAAGCGGTAAAGGTGTCGGGTATTCAGCCCGGCAAGTGGCTGGCGATTTATGGCCTGGGGGGGCTGGGAAACCTGGCACTGCAGTATGCTAAAAACGTTTTTAATGCCAAAGTGATTGCCGTAGACGTAAACGATGCGCAGCTGGCTTTCGCAAAAGAAATGGGCGCCGATTTAATTATCAATTCGTTGAAGGAAGATGCGGCGAAAATCATCCAGGAAAAAACGGGTGGCGCGCACGCGGCAGTGGTGACAGCAGTCGCTAAAGCGGCATTTAATTCGGCGGTCGATGCCATGCGTGCCGGTGGCCGCATCGTAGCCGTTGGCTTACCGCCAGAATCAATGAGCCTGAATATCCCCCGTCTCGTTCTGGACGGCATTCAGGTCGTCGGTTCACTGGTGGGGACGCGTGAAGATCTGGCTGAGGCTTTCCAGTTTGCAGCAGAAGGCAAAGTGGTGCCTAAGGTTACCAAACGCTCGCTTGAGGAGATTAATGAAATCTTTGAGGAAATGCTGGAAGGAAAAATCAAAGGCCGGATGGTGATTGATTTTACGTCTGATAAGCATCCTGACTGAGAGTAACTTACCTGTGGAAACGGCGTAATAGCCTGTTTCCACAGGAAAATCATTGTATGGGCTGTCAGGCGCTCATAAAGAAGCTTGAACGTTCCGGCGCTTCCGGCTCCAGTTTGCAGCAGAGGCTCAACCACAGCAATGAAACAAGCCAACCCGCATTGTTTAACATTTGTCTTCCTTTTGAACACGTGGTAACAAATTAACTTTACTCACCCATTGAGAATTCGCCACAGGCGTAGCTCTTTTTGCTAATCGCTACGGCGAGCTTACGCCATAGCTGCGCCGTTTATCGCTCTAAAGCGGCAACGTGGCGGGTTCGTTTCAGCTAAACATCAGGCAGGAGAGTGAATGTGTTGAAAAAGAATAAGTTATGGCTGGCCTCCGTCGTACTACTGAGCTTTACTGCGTTGGCGGTCGATAATACACCGCGGTATGGCGTAGAACTGCAGGGCTTTGATTTTCCCTATCCTGTTGAGAAATTTAATTTTTCATCACAGGGTCAACCCCTTTCTATGGGGTACATTGACCTGCGTCCCCAGACAAAAGCCAACGGAGAAACCGTGGTGTTAATGCACGGAAAAAACTTCTGTGGCGTAACCTGGCAGGATTCCATTGAGGCATTGCGTCATGCCGGTTACCGGGTTATTGCGCCAGATCAGATCGGTTTTTGCACCTCAACCAAACCGGCGTACTACCAGTATAGTTTCCAGCAGCTGGCGCTAAATACGCATCAGCTGCTTGCCAGCCTGCATATTGACAAAGCCACGCTGGTGGGCCATTCGACCGGCGGAATGCTGGCTACACGTTATGCGTTAATGTATCCACAGCAGGTAGAAAAGCTGGTGTTGGTCAACCCGATAGGGCTGGAAGACTGGAAGGCGAAGGGCGTCCCCTGGCGCAGCGTGGATGACTGGTATCAGCGAGAGCTGAAAACCAGCGCGGAAAGTATTAAGGCGTACGAGCAGAAAACCTATTATAGCGGCCAGTGGAAGCCGCAATACGATCGCTGGGTCACGATGCTGGCCGGTCTGAATAAGGGGCCGGGTCATAAGCTGGTCGCCTGGAATTCCGCGCTGCTCTACGACATGATTTTTACCCAGCCGGTTTATTACGAATTCAAAAACCTGACCGTTCCTACAACGCTGCTGATCGGAACAGCAGACACGACCGCCATTGGCAGTGATATTGCGTCACCGGAGGTAAAAGCGAAGGTAGGGCATTATAACGAGTTGGGTAAAGAAACGGCGAAGCTAATCCCTCATGCAGTGCTGATCGAATTTAAAGGAAAGGGGCACGCCCCACAAATGGAAGATCCTGCGATGTTCAACCGCACACTCATTGAAGAGTTAAACAAGCACTGATGCAGCCGCGCAGGCTTAAGCCTGCGCTGGCCAGTCGGATAACTCCCTCGCAGCGTCCCTGTCTCCTGATGATCTACAGAAAGTCTGGCCTGATGCGATATTAGTGACAGGATGAGGGGGATGACAGAGCCGCCCCCCGGCGATCCCGATAAGAGCAGAAGGCAATGTTATTCCCCGGCGCAATGAAACAGGTGCCAATTAATAATCAGGCTCGGATGTTAATAGATGATTAAAAAGGATAATAATATCGTTGTATTAATAATATTATTTTTATCTTTTTTTGTAGTTTAATTAGCGATAAATAAAGTATTGTCACGCACGTTATACTGACGTTGACGCTCGTCATTTTATTCTTTCTTCAGGCAATTCTTTCTGAATAAAAAATGAAAAAATATAGCGTGCTGCTCTGCTTTTTACTGCTGTGTGGCTGTATGACGCACCGCCATCCTCAGCAACAGCCGGTGAGCAATCCGATTGCAGATTGTTCCAGCCACGACGATGAAATCGACTGCAGCTGGAACGTGCCTGATAAGATCTGACGGCCCGGCTTACTTTGGCCCCTGCGCATGCAGTATCCGCTGCGCCTGATCGGCCGTCAGCGCGTAATCGAAAAAGCGGCGGTAAAAATCCTGCGTGGCTTTTATCATATCAAGCTGTGGAAAAAGCTCAGGGTGTAGAAGCCTGGCCGCCCACAGGATTTGCAGTCCGGCTTCTGTCCCGTAGCGATCCCAGGGGAACACGCCCGCCGGATTTTGCCAGACCTGATGGCGTTTTACCGCTCGCAGGCTGGCAAACAACGCCGCATAATCTGAATCAGCCAGTTTGCCGGCTCCCGCGCCAATAATGATGATATCCGGCTGCCAGAAAAGGACGTTTTCCGGCGAGATTTCTTTCATATTGCCATTCACTTCCGCCGCCACGTTACGACCACCGGCCAGCCGGATCCAGGTATCAATCAGGGTACTGCGCCCGTCAACCTTCAGGGGATGCAGAGACTGAATATGCAAAACGCCAGGCCGCTGGCCGTCGTGCAGTTCTGCCGTTTTCGCCCTGATAAACTCAATCTGACGATCCAGCCAGGCGTTATAGGCCCGCGCTCGCTGTCGGGCCTGCGCTGTGCCTACTACCTCAGCGGTCGTTAACAGCGAGCGCTCCATAGACGGGAAATCGTCGAAGCGCATGACCAGGGTCGGCAGGCCGGCCTGCCGGTAAGCGTCGGCACCTGCCTCTTCTGCCGGGACAAATACCGCGTCCACTTTTGCGTTCAGCAACGCTTCGCTGTTAAAAGTGCGGCCATGCACCGCCAACGCCTGCGCCAGAGAGGGCTGTATTTTAAACATCCAGGGGCGATCGCTGGCGTGATTAACGGTTGCCACGATGCGGTCTCCCGCACCCAGCGTCATCAGCAGGGAATGATGTGCATACCAGCCGTCCGCAATCCGCTGCGCCTGCTGCGGCACCTCAACTTTATTTCCGGCATCGTCAATAACGCTCCGGGCCCCTACCGCAGGCGGCAAAAGAAGGCTGAAAACCGTCAGTAGAGGGAAAATCAGACGTAGATTCATCAGAACGTTAGCTCCATAGAGAGTTGCGCCATACGCGGCTCGCCGAGCTGGGCGCTGGCATAACCCGCGCCGCTATAGCCGTTCAGGCCTCCGGGCACGATGTTTGTCCAGTAATGGCGGTTGGTAAGGTTGGTGATATCCAGACGAAAAATGGTTTCCGTATTAAAAAGTCGCGTTTTATAGCGGCTCCCTATGTCGAACGTTGCATAGCTGCCTGTCCAGCTGTCGTTGGCGTTATCGGTACTGCGTCGTCCCACATAGTGCAGGCCGCCATGAATATCCGTGCCGTTCAGGAAAGGCAAATCGTAAGCGGCGAACAGACTGGCCGTGTAGCGGGCCAGGCCAACCACCTGCTTGCCGGTGGTGCTGCTGCTGGCGGTATCGCGCAGCCGTGGATCGAGCCAGGTCATACCGCCATACAGATGCAGATTGTCACTAACATCGCCGTCAGCCATAAGTTCCAGGCCACGGTTGCGCTGGTTGCCCTCTACGGCATAGTCCCCGCCAGTATTGGTGTAGGCAAAAGGGCGATCTATCTGGAAAAGCGCGGCGGTCAGCAGCACTTTATCTATCGCCAGTTTGCTGCCTGTTTCAACCTGCCTGCTGCGATAAGGCGACAGAATGCTGCCTGCGTTAGTCGAGCCGGCCGGTGCGGTATCGCCCTGCTGCAGGCTGTCGGCATAGGTTACGTAGAGCGTCACGGGATCGACAGGCTTATACATCAGGCTGGCAGAGCCGCTGAAGCCGCTATCACTGGCATGGCTACTGCGCAGACCGCTGTTGGCATAGTTGGCCGAGGTCAGCAGGCTTTCGCTACCGGCCAGCAGTAAATGCCACTGCGGCGAGAAAGTCAGCGTATCGCTGAGCAAAAATGCCTGCTGCGTAGCGGTAGCCGAATGGTAGCGATGGGTAAAATCAGGGTAGTCCGGTTTGCCA
>NZ_DALZCD010000010.1:0-29432 GCF_031978025.1 Erwinia sp. | reverse complement strand
GGGATTAGACTTTTAAGCATGTAACAGAAATTTAAATCCGGTCGCAATCTATTTATTTCTTTGAAAAAAACAATCTGATTATCTTCAGTACTTGAACTAATAAATTTTGCCGCGTAGAAATCCTGAATTGACTTGTGAATAAAAGTATAATTATCGTAACCATCCCTTGTAATTAAATTTGTAATTTCCATTACATCCTCAATTATTTTTCTCTCATCTTCATCTTCTTTACCAATGATGCTTTTTGCATCATTAAAAGCCTCAATCAGATCAGAATATGCAAAATTTGTCTCCTGCTTAAGTTGAGAGATGAAAGCAAAGTAAGACAAGCACAATTCCATCTGTGTATCAGTTAAGTCACTTTTGCGAGCACGAGTAAATATCTTATTGAAATCATGTTTATAAACGAGAGAAGAAAATAATGACTCATAATAGTTAACTATATTTTCAGGTTTTTTTCCCAAACCGGTACTTGTGACTATAAAAATATCTACTAATATAGGAGACTTAATTGATTCTAAAAGAAAGTCCTTTCCATGTAAGATGTTAAGTAAGGTGTTTTTAGTATCAGAATTATGGACGTTTATATTTACAATCGCCTCAACATCGTCAGCCTCAAGAAAATTAACGCTATAAACTATAAAACCGGGCTGCCTACATATTTGAGTATCTGGCCTCGAAGAACATATAACATTTACTTTCCATATAGAAATGCAATCATCTAAAAGAGCCAAGGCATTATCTCTATGATTGTGGTGTATTTCATCAAAGCCATCAAAGTAAATCCTGACGTGCTCCATCTTTTTTAAAAGACTATTTATACTCTCAATATCACTCTGAACACCATGTGTTTTAAAATGCTGCAATAGTACACTTGGCAATGAAATATCTTTTGAGAAATCTATCGTTCTAAGGGAAATGAAAAATGGAAAAAAATGGTTTTTATTCAAATCCTCTAAAAACATCTTCTTCATGGTAATAGTTTTCCCCTGCCCAGCATAACCAACTAGGCAAGACGACATATGTTCTGGCAGACTAAAATCATCATTTACCTCATGAATTTCGTCATTGGGTGATGTTAGCTTTAAGGGATGATAAATCTGATCTAAATATACATCTCGATCACCATTAATTATCGTCCGAAAAGTAAAAACTTTATTTATAACATTTTTCGCATAGTCTTCATTATAATTCGAATCACAAACAGACTGATAAAGATCGCGTATATTCTTCTTACTTTTAATAAAGGTTGATGCAGTATTGAATGTTTTACTTCCTGTTTTTACTAACAAGTCTGAAATAACTTTAGTGGTAATTGCAGTAGTTAATACAGCCATATAACCCTCATCATTTTTTTAATTAATTACTACATCTAGTTAAATCAATCATAATAATTATAAAATTCGATTTTTTTAAATTATTCATTTACCATTGTTTGAAAATTATTTTTGAATATTTTGATCAGGGATAGTCACCAGAAAGTGACGTAAGAGAAATTTTAAAACGGTCATTTATAAATGCACTAAGCACTAAGCACTAAGCACTAAGCACTAAGCACTTAAGATTTACTATCTCAGTTTATTCCGCAAAGTAAAAGTAGAAAGCTTAAAATTTTTGGAAATGTGTCAGCAGAGCGCAACGCTATGTGCCACTTTTCATTACTATTCGGCTTAGAGAAAACATAAAAATCAGTAAGTTACTGATTTCAATCACTTCGAGTTGGGACTCATAATCGCTTGGTCACTGGTTCAAGTCCAGTAGGGGCCACCAAATTTTAGCTTTAAAATCATACAATTAGGCCACTCGAAAGAGTGGCTTTTTTATTATCTCATTTTCAAGTGGCGATGAAATGGCGATGGATTTTTAGCGGCTGCAACAAGGCTAACAAAAAACCCGCACGAGGCGGGTTCATTTTACATCCATAACTTTCGCTGTACGGTGGGGGTTGGATGCGGTGGCGCTGGGTCGATTTTTCCAGGAGTGACTATATAGCGCTCGATTGATTCCATCGTGACAAAGGTACAGCTGCAATTAATGTTTGTGCATTGGTGATAACGCTCTTTAGTATTCTCGCTAAGATAGCGGCTTGTGCGGGCATGTGCCGCATGCTGACACTTCGGACAATGAAACATAGCTCACCATAAATTCACAAAATGAGAATAAATGATGCGAAAATATTCACAATTTTAGAATAGACACATACACATTATCAGAGCTTAAAAACCCGGAGAAGTGGTTATTCAATATCCAGGGGATATTTAATCCTCATCCTCCTCTAAATCTTCGTCATCATCCCCGGCTTCATATTCAATGTCGGACAGCTTCACCTCCAACTCTAACGCGGTCGTATATCCGTTGCTGTTGAGCGCATGTGTCACTTTGGTAATTATCCATGCTTGCTCATCAATGATGCTTTTGAAGCCTGAGACCCTGACCGGTGTTTCAGGGTAAAGATCTGCACGGCCAAGCGCCAGGCTAATAGAAAACTCTGCTACGCCGCGCTGTAGCTTGTCCCACTTTGCTTTAGCCGCCCGCATCGCCTGGGCTTTAGTGGAATAGACAGTGGTTAGCGCGAAAACATTAGCCTGGGATGCGGTGACGTCGGCGGTTTTAATGCCGCTCACGGTCAGGGCGCTGGTTTTTGATTCGTACTCAATGACCGCGCCATCGGGGAAAGCAACGTGCCAGGCATCCGCCGAGGCAGACGGGGCGGGATTCTCATCGGAAAAAATACCGGGCAGCACAAACGCGGTATCAAGTTCGCCACCCACGGCCAGAATTAACACCTGCTCGCCGACGGAGGGAGCCCACCATGTACGGGAACGACCGGCGCGCTGGGTCAGCCACTGGAGCCAGTCGGTAATAATGCCGCCGGTCTGCACACGGCAGCGGCCGGCATCAAGATCGGTTTCGGCAATGATGCCGGTGCGTACCATATTGCGGATAGCGCGGGCAAGTTCGTTAATGTTTGCTAGTGTGTTCATACAACGAAGAATGCTGCCAGGTGAACCTGGTATCAATGAAAGACGGTTGTTGACAGGCCATACTACGGCGTGTAGAAAAATAACATTGCCTGGGGCATTAACAGTAATTGGAAAAGGAGTTCCAAATGGCAACAGCAAAAGACGCTTACCGCACACTCACTGCGGGGGAAATTAGGATGGCTCGCGCTATCTTTGGTGACACCGTCAATTACCCACATGTCAGAGTTTATAAAGGCAGCTACTTTCCCTTCAACCTTCAGAATGAGGGCACAGCCGTTACTCCAAATGGCAACATGTACTGGCCTGAACCTATTTTTAAAGAAGACTTTTCTTCTGAAACCTCTTTAAATAAAAACTGGTTTATGCATGAGTTTGTGCATATTTGGCAACATTTCATGGGCATGAGTGTCAGAACAAGAGGGCTCATAAGCAAATACGTTGATTACAACTATTCGCTTCCTAAAGAAGAAACTCTCGCTGATTATCGAATGGAACAACAGGCAAATATTGTTGCCGATTACTACACCCTGGTAACGGAGGGTTATAATTCATGGAAGCAAATAAACAGTTTTAATGGGATACATGGCCCTGATTTATTATCAAAGTACCAAAACACTTTGCAATATCTTCTGGTATCCCCGCGTGACAAAAGGAGCTTATGGAAATGAAGTGGAAAATCCTTTTACTTATCTCACCCTTTTTCACTGCTTGTACGATGGAGAATAACGCCTACCGGGTTGCTGATGCCACTCTTAAAAACAACCAGCCATGCATTTCTGTAAGTAATGACTCTACGTTAAAAGGAGGGCATGCAAAATTGCTTACACTGTCATTGTCAGCCAGAGACAATAACGGCCAGATGCAGGAAGTATGGAAACAGGACAATTTCAATAACCCTTCATTCATAGTACTAGCTGGACAGTGCATTCCGGTTGAATATGAGTTTACCCCCGATAAAGAATACAGCGTCACCGTCATTACTGCGCAACCAGAAGATAAAGTAGCGACCAAACGACTGTGGTCACGAAGTTTTAAACTTAACGAACTTACACCGAAATAGCTTCGGCGTATCACTGACTTTCCCAAACATTCAGCGATTTTACTGGTCGATTAAAACATGAATTATCATTGTTTCGATGCTTGTTAAATCGCTCTTTTCAAAACCTAACAACTGACGCTGCGGGTACTGAATTTCGGCACGATTTCGCGCTGGCTCGTCTTTAAGTCCAAACTGATGAACTCCGGTAATCCGCTGCACTTTCCTGGTAAATTCGACCAGCGCCGAGCTGTCATTACCGCTGGTTTTCAGATATCGATTAGTACGCAGCTTCGCATACATTTCCCGCTTAATCCGACCTTTCTTTGCCCGCAGTGGCTGGCTTTTTCGTGGTGCATACACGGACAGACAGGTAAAGGCTCTACGGCGTTGAAGATGAGAAAGGTTTATCAAAAAAGACAGCTGTAACTTCACTCGTCCGGACTATTTTCGCTTAGACTCAAACTGTATTTTGTTGAACACTTTAACGCTCAATATAAACACAGCTACAATAGTAATTAGCAACAGCCTTCCCCAATAATTAGGGAAATAAACTGCGTATAACGCTCCCGCCACCATCACCAATAAAACCGGGATATAATCAAGGGTGATATTTAATATAGATTTTGTTATAAAATTCATTTTATACCGTCCAATATTCTGATGATACCTGTCTTAACCGCCACTAACCAGGTGCTTCTATTTTCCCGAGCACAATGCTATTCCTGCCACGCCTGCCCGTTTTGCCAGCACGTCCTGCAGCATGCCCTTGTCAAGGCTCAGATCGGCAACCAGCTTTTTCAGCCGCAGGTTTCCTCTTCCAGCTGGCGCATATGTTTAAGTTCAAAAGGGGAAATCCCGCCGTACTTTTTCCGCTACGTGTAAAAAGTGGCGTCAGAGATGCCCAGCTTGCGGCAGACATCCGGCACGGACGTACCCAGCTCAGCCTGCTTGAGAGCAAAGACAATCTGCTCTTCGGTGAATCGTGACTTTTTCATCAGCACAACCTCAGTTCAGGGGAGCATTTATCATCCCGGAATTCTGTTTCTGAATGGAGCAGGATTTTGGGTCAGGGTCACCCTGCAAGTAAGCTCAGCAAGGAATCTGTACTAAATCAGTACTTCAGGGGTTTTATAACGCGGCGATTACCCCCATCCCATGCTGAGCCCCATCGAGAAAAAAGACCGTGTTCATCAAAGTGTCCCTATGCTTAGGTGGGTCAAACATAAGCATAGCGACTACAGGAGACTCATCATGAAAGCAGTAACGCTCAAAGCGCCCGGCGGGCTGGAAAATATTACCGTAACCGATATCGCCGATCCGGGCAGGCCTGACAGAGGTGAAATTAGGGTGGCTATTAAAGCCAGCTCCCTGAATTATCATGATTTGATTGTGGCAACCGGACAGTTTCCGACTGAAGACGGCCGGATTTTACTGTCAGATGGTGCGGGAACAGTAGAAGAAGTGGGAGAAGGCGTTGAAGCGTTTAAGGTGGGCGATAACGTCGTCTCCACCTTTTTCCCTGTCTGGCTTGCCGGTAAGCCCACGCCGGCTGCGGGCGGGTTTGCACATACGCCAGGCGACGGTATTGACGGCATGGCCAGTGAATACGTTGTGCGTTCGGAAAATGCCTTTACCCACGCGCCGAAGGGATGGAGCCATACAGAAGCTGCGACCATTACCACTTCAGCCCTGACGGCCTGGCGCGCGCTTGTCACAGAAGGACACCTTAAAGCAGGAGAAACAGTGCTGGTTCAGGGAACCGGCGGCGTGTCAATTGCTGCCCTGCAGATAGCTAAAGCAATGGGAGCCAAAGTCATTGCCACCTCTTCCTCCGATGAAAAACTGGCTGTTGTTCGCAAGCTGGGCGCGGATGAAACCATCAATTACAAAACAACGCCTGCATGGGGAGATAAGGTTCTTGAGCTGACCCACGGGCTTGGCGTGGATCATGTGGTGGAAGTAGGCGGTCCGGCAACCCTGAATGAATCACTGAAGTCCATTAAAACAGGCGGACATATTGCGCAGATTGGTATCCTCTCGGGGGACGAAGCCGCCATCTCCATACTATCCCTGCTGGCAAAGCAGGTACAGATTAAGGGCGTGATTGTGGGCAGCCGCCAGGACCAGACTGATTTTGTCAAAGCCCTGGAGATAATGAACCGCAAGCCGGTTATTGACCGGACCTTTAAATATCAGGAGCTCAGCGAGGCCTTCACTTATCAGCAAAGCGGCGCCCATCTGGGTAAAATCTGCATTGAGTGGTGACGCTGATGGCCGTAAGGCATTTGCCTTACGGCCGCTGAATAAAAAGTGGGGGGTCTTGCTTTATTGAATGGGCAAGGGCCAACCTGTCGCGTCCAGAAAGTACGACTACCTCACCACAAACATTTATGGCTTCGTCCTCGCTTGGCTTACGGCGTCATACTTTTATTTTTTCCCTGTTTCAATATTGATGCTTCCCTTCTTCCCTGGCGTTATACATGGACGCAAGCTGCAAGCATATTTATTGTGCTTAGCCCTAAGTAGAACGCCCCTGCTCCGATGAAACATTCGTGCGGTCCGTCGCCATACCGTTTGATCTTCTTTTCCGCAGATGATAACAATTATCAGTTATGAAATTAGCCGGACGGTCATGAATGAACGCATATCCCCCTTCTTCCTGCTGTATCGTTGGTGCGGGCCCGGCCGGGCTGATGTTGGGTTATCTGCTGGCCCGTAGCGGTATTCCGGTTACCGTGCTGGAAAAACACAGCGACTTTTTACGGGATTTTCGTGGTGATACGATCCATCCCTCCACGCTGGAAATTATTTGGCAGCTGGGCTTTCTGGACGAGTTTCTGACGCTACCGCATCAGAAAGCGGAAAAACTCTATGGTGAGATCGACGGCCAGCCTGCGACGATGGCGGATTTTACTCGCCTGCCTACGCGCTGCAAATATATCGCTTTTATGCCGCAGTGGGATTTCCTGAACTTCCTCCACAACAAAGCATTACGGTTGCCCGGTTTTCAGCTGATTCAGAACGCAAAGGTCGACTCACTGATTGAAGAGCAGGGTCAGGTTAAAGGCGTTAAGGCGACCATCCAGGGCGAAACGCGCGAATTTCGCAGCGATTTGGTTGTAGGTTGCGATGGTCGCCACTCCGTCGTCCGGGCACTCGCCGGACTGACAGTCCGGCGTTTCGGTTCCCCGCGGGATGTTCTTTGGATGAAAGTGGCTAAGCAGCCTGACGATCCCGAATGGTCACCTGGTCACCGTGGGCCTAAAAACCACTTTATTATGATCGACCGTGGTGACTACTGGCAGTGTGGCTATTCCATTCCCCAGGGCAGCTTTACCGCTTTGCAGGGGGCCGGACTGCCTGCTTTGCTGCAACAGGTTGCCGATGCCTCCCCTTTTTCTTCTGAACGGTTACAGCAGGAGATTGTCGATTGGGATCGGGTTAAGCTGCTGGAAATCCGCATCGACCGTTTGCAGAAATGGGCCAGGCCGGGCCTGCTATGTATTGGTGATGCCGCGCACGCTATGTCACCTATCGGCGGCGTTGGCGTCAACCTGGCGATACAGGATGCCGTAGCAACCGCTAATCTTTTGTCGGGGCCAATGAAAAAAGGCACGTTGGATGTAAAGGACCTGCAAAAAGTTCAGCGGCGTCGCGCTTTTGCTACCTGGGCAACCCAGTCGCTGCAAATTATGATCAGTAAGGCGGGGAAAAAGCCGCGCAGTAAACCGCCAGGACCTATGGAACTGTGGCTACGTCGTCGCCCTTTTCTTCCCTTTTTATTTGGCAGGCTGATAGGAACAGGCTTTTATTACGAGCTTCCTGAAAAAGCGCAGAAGTGAAAACGGCCCCGAAGGGCCGCTTTTAATTAGCTGGTCGGCGGTGTTTTGCCTTCCTCAATAAACTCTTCGTCCAGCTCTTCGCTATTACCTTCATGGTCGCGGCCGGATAGCAGGTTCCAGCAGGCAATAAACATTGCCGCAATCAACGGGCCAATCACAAAGCCATTGATGCCGTAAATTTCCATCCCGCCTAATGTAGAAATCAGGATGAGGTAATCCGGCATTTTAGTGTCTTTCCCTACCAGTAGCGGCCGCAGGAAATTATCCACCAGGCCTACGATCACCACAAAGAAAGCCACAAGGAAAACACCTTTCCAAATTAATCCGGTGGAGAAAAAGAAGATGGCAGCGGGCACCCAAACAATAGCCGAGCCTACGGCCGGCACCAGTGACAGGAAAGCGATCAGCGCGCCCCACAGCAGGCTGGCATCAATGCCGGTAACATAGAAGGCAAAGCCGCCAAGCGCGCCCTGCACTACAGCCACCACCACCGTCCCTTTTACCGTAGCGCGGGCCACCGCAGCGAATTTTGCCAGTAGATGATGTTTTGCGTAGCGCGAAAGCGGGAGCGATTTCAGGATGATATTGACCAGCCAGGCGCCATCTTTCAGCAGGAAGAACAGCAGGTAAAGCATGATGCCGAAGCCTAACGCAAAGCTCAGGCTGCTTTTTCCGATCAGGAAAACGCTACCGGCCAGATACTGGCTGCCTTTTAAGGCAATCTGAGAAAGTTTCTGCTGAATACCGTTCACGGTATTCAGTTGATGATCGGCAAGGTAATTTTGTGCCCACCCGGGAAGGTGGTGCACCGTGTCCGTCATCATGGTCGGTAGTGGCGTGCTGTTAGCCTGAATTTTGCTGTAGACAACGTTAAACTCCACGGCCAGCGACGAGAGGATCAGCGCCAGCGGTGTGATAACAATCAGGCAGATAATCGCTACGGTGACTAAAGAAGCGGCACCGTTTCGCTCTCCCATCCACTGGCGGAGTTTGTTTTTCATCGGGTGGAAGATGACTGCCAGAATCGCTGCCCATAACACAGCAGAGTAGTAAGGCTGCAGCACCTCGAAAAAAGCGACGGTAACGATAAGCAGGATTAAAAGAAAAAATCCTTTGGTCAGGCCTGGAAATCTCATTTTATGCTCTCTGATGCAAGAATTTGCTAACGCAGCATAGAAGGCTCCGCTGCTTTTGCAATGCAGTACCGGAGATGAAAGCATGTTACGCCTGCGCCGCTCATTATCTGTCACGTTCGCAGGATGCTGTTGTCATCACCGCAGCGGAAGTGCCTCTTTTCGCGATAGCGATGCGGATAAAAGTCCCTTTTAAAAAGGTCGCTCATGTTAGCAGGATTGAGGATCGACTGCAGTTCAATGAGGAAAGCGGCGATGATAAATGCAACAAGGACTGCTACCGATGAGGTGCACCTGCTTTTTGGCCATTCTGGTTTGGCCCGCCCCAATACAGATCCATTATTAAATATAAAAAAGGCCATCAGGCAGATAAATTCGGTACTGAAGCCGGGGTGACATGCTGTCCGCTGATAAAAAGGGTGCCCATGGATCATGCCGCAACAGGCGGCGCCACATCGTCTGCCGCCGGGTCGCCTTACCTTTCGGGTTGGTAAGCCAGGCTGGCGACAGCCTCTGTTCCTCCCTGTCAGATATGCAGTTCACACAGTGAGCCTCGCATCATCCATGTAAAAATCAGTACCGTTACGCAGATGATGCTCAGGCTCAACTTTGCTGCCGTCGCTGGCTTCCTTCTCCGTTGCTTTTCAGCGGGTAAAAGGCTACTTCATGTTGTGTGACATAAGGGTTGGCCTCACTTTGATTGTTTCGGGTAGGGCCTTTCTCTTTCTGTCCTTTGCCATGCGCTGGACCGAAAGATCCAGAGTACCCGCCGCGCGGTCCACTCCGTATGCCACCGGCAAAATACAAAATTGCCTGATGGATCGGCTATTGCTGTAACAACGCCAGTAAATTTTATATTTGAGCGTCGGGTCGCCCAGAGAATAACAAATTACTCGCTTAAACAGGTCCAGTGATAAATATCATTTATTGAGTACAGCGCAATCCGTTATCGGGACGGAAATCTCCCGTTAAAATGTCTGGAAATGTGGAGATGGAGCCTGTGTGCTTAACGGTCTTTCTCCCCTGGTTACCTTTCTGCCAAAGCTGCCTTAACTGCCTTAATCCACTTTCCTGACCGGGCTGTTTTGATTGCTCTGTCTTAACTGGTTGGCGACTTTAATCGCCCTGCATGTCTTAACTTACTGGTGGCCCTGATTACCCCATCTACCCTGATTCACTGGCGACCCTGAGCGCCCTGCCTGCCTTAACTCACTGGCGACCCTGTCTGCCCTGTCCGCCTTAACTCACTCGCGACCCTGATTGCTCTGCCTGCCCTGACTCACTGGCGACCCTGTCTGCCTTAACTCACTGGCGGCCCTGATTGCCCTGCCTGCCCTGACTCACTGGCGACCCTGTCTGCCCTGCCTGCCCTGACTCACTCGCGACCCTGATTGCTTTGCCTGCCTTAACTCACTCGCGCCCCTGATCGACCTGCCTTCCTTAACTCACTGGCGGCCCTGATTGCACTGTCTGCCTTAACTGACCGCCAGCTCTACACGCCATGACGGCTCCGGCCGCCCCGATCGCCTTACTTGCCCCGTTGTTCTTGTGGCCTTTTTGCTTATTAGCCGGGCCTGCATCACAATTTTATCTGCGCTGCTTTCGCAAACAGGGCGTCACCGCTACAGTGAACTCATCCGACCACTTCGACGATCGTAACTATGAGCCACTCTCTTTTTTCGCCACTGGATTTAGGATTTACTCAGTTAAAAAACCGGGTATTAATGGGATCGATGCACACCGGGCTGGAAGAGCATCCCGATGGCCCGCGCCGTCTGGCCGCGTTTTACGCCGAGCGCGCAGCAGCAGGCGTGGCGCTGATTGTGACCGGCGGAATTTCTCCTTCGGCGGAAGGCGTGGTCATGGCAGGCGCTTCCGTGCTCAACCACCCTGACCAGCTTGCCCATCATCGTATAGTGACGGAAGCCGTTCATCAGGCCGGCGGTAAAATCGCCATGCAGATCCTCCATGCCGGCCGTTACAGCTATCAGCCGGGCCTGGTGGCACCTTCCGCATTACAGGCGCCCATCAATCCTTTTAAACCAGCCGAGCTAAGTCACGATGCTATCCTGACGCTTATCGCTGATTTTGCACGTTGCGCCGCGCTGGCAAAACAGGCGGGCTACGACGGCGTGGAAATTATGGGCTCGGAAGGCTACCTGATTAACCAGTTTCTGGTGGCCAGAACTAACCAGCGCAATGATGAATGGGGGGGTGACGAGCTAAGGCGGATGCGATTCGCGCTGGAAATCGTGCAGGCGGTCCGCCAGGCGGTTGGCAAAGACTTTATTATTATTTATCGCCTGTCGATGCTCGATTTAGTAGAACAGGGCAACACGCTGCCACAAACGCTGCGGCTGGCAAAAGCCGTGGAAAAAGCAGGCGCGACACTGATTAACACCGGCATCGGCTGGCATGAGGCCCGTATTCCTACCATCGCGACCTCCGTGCCTCGCGGTGCTTTTGCCTGGGTAACGAAACAGCTGAAGCAGCACCTTATCGTGCCGTTAATTACCACTAACCGCATCAACGATCCGGATGTAGCCCAGGCTTTACTGGATGAAGGCTGCGCCGATATGGTCTCAATGGCACGTCCTTTCCTGGCTGATGCGGCTTTTGTACGCAAAGCGCAGGAGGGCAGAAGCGAGGAAATTAATACCTGCATCGGCTGTAATCAGGCGTGTCTGGATCAGGTGTTTGCAGGCAAGATCACCTCCTGCCTCGTTAACCCACGAGCCTGCCACGAAACCGAGATGGTCATTATGCCCGCGACCAGGCCGCAGAATCTGGCCGTCGTTGGTGCCGGACCTGCCGGGTTGGCCTTTGCCGTAAATGCGGCTGGACGAGGGCATCGCGTCACGCTGTTCGATCGGGCAGCCGATATTGGCGGGCAGTTTACGCTTGCCAGACAAATTCCGGGTAAGGAGGAGTTTAACGAGACGCTGCGCTATTACGCACGTCAGCTGATGCTGAATAACGTTAACCTGCGGCTCAACCACGCCGTTGAGGCAACAGATTTGGCCAGCTTTGATCAGGTGATCCTGGCCACCGGAGTGCTACCACGTACGCCGGAGATCCCCGGTATCGATCATCCCAGCGTGCTGAGCTATCTGGCCGTACTGCGTGATAAAAAACCGGTTGGCAGGCGCGTGGCGATCATCGGCGCCGGGGGGATTGGTTTTGATATTGCCGATTATCTGAGTCAGCATGGCGAATCTACCAGCCAGAATATTGCCGCTTTTTGCCAGGAATGGGGGATCGACCAAACCCTGCAACAGCCTGGCGGTCTGACGACGCCGCAGCCACCACAGCACGAGCGAGAAATCTGGCTGCTTCAGCGCAGACCAGGCAAACCCGGCGCAAACCTTGGCAAAACAACCGGCTGGATCCATCGTGCCAGTCTGCAAATGCGCCAGGTTCATATGTGGGGCGACGTACAGTATCTGAAAATCGACGATGCGGGGCTGCATATTCTGCGCCAGGGCGAGCCGGTTTTACTGACGGTAGATAATGTGGTGATTTGCGCAGGTCAGCAGTCTGACCGTCGGTTGGCTGCAGCACTGGGCGACCGACCCGTTCATATTATTGGCGGCGCGGATCGGGCACTGGAACTGGACGCCCGGCTCGCGATTGCACAAGGTACGCGGCTTGCGCTAACGATTTAGACACGGCAGCAACAAAAGTTATCAGCAGTCCATGCCGCCAGGTTAAGCTATCAGAATTCAGGACATCCGCTAAAAAGGTCGCCCGATGCCGCACGCTTACCGTTCCGCTCTGCTCTCTTCCTTTGCCTGGCTCGATCACGCTTTTCAGCCCGCGGGCGAGCCACCGCCGTCTGAAAGCATTATGAATCGTCAGCGCCACACGGCGAACGTCTTGCTGGACAGCGAAGCGCTGCCGGTGAAGAGCAAAGAGGCGGACGGCCTGATTGGAACAGGTGCGCATCCCGTCGCGGTCTACACCGCCGACTGCCTGCCGGTCCTGATTGTCGATGAGCGGCAAAAGCAGGTCGCCGCTGTCCACGCCGGGCTGAACGGTGCGCTGAAAGGGGTACTTATTGAGGCCATTCATCGGCTTTGCGAGCGTGGTGCGACGCCAGACAGCCTTTACCTGGCCATCGGCCCGTCGATAGGCCCCTGCTGCTATGAACTGGGCGAAGATCGCCTTGCGGCCATCCTTCAGGAGAACCCGCACGGACTGCGGCCGCTGCTGGCCTGGTCAAGACAGCAAAGCCGTAATGCGCAGGCAGTCAGGCCCCAGGCGGTTGGCACCACGCAGGGCGTGTGGTTCGACCTTGCGCTGCTGGCCAAACGCATGGCGATGCGCGAAGGCGTACCGGAAGCGCAAATTGAGCTAAGCGGCATCTGCACCTATTGTATGGCGGAAGAACAGGCAAGCTATCGCCGCAACGGCCATTTTCAGCATGGCTATCAGCAGCGATATTCCTGGATCGGGCGGCGTTAGCGCAGTTTTACCGAGCGCAGAATCACGAACTTTTGATTCGAGGCGACGGTCGTGCAGTTACCGAACAGCTTCTTCATTTTGCGATAGTAGTCGAGATGGCGGTTGCCGACGATGCGCAGCTCGCCACCGTATTGCAGGCAGCGGCGCGCGTCGCGGAACATCTGCCAGGCAATATGGTCGGTCAGCGTGTTCTGCTGATGGAAAGGCGGATTACAAAGCACCGCGTGCAGGCGATCGGAAGGGAAACCGGCCAGCGAGTTATTGACCGCAAAGTGGCTGCGATCCTTATCCTGCGGGCGGTTAACCTCCACATTCATTCGACTGCTGGCTACCGCCATCCAGGATTCATCGACAAAATGCACTTCCGCCGTGGGGTTCTGTTCCAGCGCTATCAGGCCGATCACGCCGTTGCCGCAGCCCAAATCGACAATTTCGCCGTCGATATTATCCGGCAGATGCGCCATAAAGAAGCGCGCACCGACGTCCAGTCCGCTGCGGGCGAAAACGTTGGCGTGGTTGTGGATCTGGTAAGGCGTGCCGTCCAACGGCCAGCTGTAGGTTTCCGCGCCTTCACCCAGCGTTGGCAGGTCTGGCGTACAGTAGATCAGACGCGCTTTTTTCACGGCCAGCGAGGTGGTGGTTTTCCCCAGCACGCGCTCAAACAGCTGCAGCGTCGAGGTATGAATATCTTTCGCTTTACCCGCCGCAATAACCTGCGTTTCCGGCGTCACGACATCACGTAGCGCACGCAGCTGCTGCTCAAGCAACGCAAGAGATTTAGGGATCTTAATCAGCACGCGGGCGGGGCTGGCAGGCAATGCAGCCAGGCTATCCAGAAAGTGTACGTCACCTTCGTCCATGCCGTTTTCCAGCAAATTCTGCCGCGTCGCCTGCTGGCTAATCCACGAGTCGCTGATGCTAAAAAGTTCTTCGCCCACCAGCGCGCACGCCAGCGCGCCAAAGGTGTCGTTGAAGATCAGCGTTGCGCCGCGGGCAGGCGTGTCTGCAATCTGTGCCAGTAAATATTCATCGGCGGCGTCCCACGCCTGTAACGGGCTTTCGTCACGCATCTGGGGAAAACGGTGCAGCGTCAGCGTGCGGTGGCTCAGTTCGAATTGGCTCATGGGATCTCCGGCTGGATAAAAATTCCCGCGAGTTATCCCCTAAAATGCGCCGACAGTAAATGTTTTTCTTATTCAGGCGACAGATAATACGTTTGCTGGTGAAGGTCAGCGTTTACGGACAGTTCAGCGGCACAAGCAGCCCGAACAGGTTAACGAGTTGCGCCTGTCACCGAAAATCCGTTCACGCTGGAAATTGCCCCTTTCGCCCACGGCGTGCTGCATGACGCCACGCCTTATTCGCCTGATGAAGCAGGCTGAAAGGAGCATATTCTGATGGAAACACTTTACCGTCAGGCGCGAGAAAGCGTAGCGGTAAATTTACCCATGGCTCGTCCCATCCGCCGCTGAAAATCGCCAGGCGTCATGCCTAAACACCCTCAGACCTGCAGCTGTCGCTCAGCCTTGAGCCGCCTGATGCTTATGGATAATAGCCAGAATGTCTTCAATGACCGCGCCCGGCAGTCGTCCCTCACGATAAGCCTGTAGCTCCGCTTCCCCCCCGTGGATCACCTTTTCCGGTCTTTCCACAAATGTGCCGATCGGCTCAAATTTATCATCCAGCACGACGGTAAAAGGGATACGGACCTTATCCAGAGAAAGAGCGGGCAATAATGTGCGTTCTGCGCGGCTTTTGCTGATGACTGCCTGTGAAATCGTTGGCTGTAGTTCGCTGATAAACTGCATGGCAGTGACGTTGCGCTGGCAGTCAGGGCACCATAATTCAGCCGCAGTAAGCAGATAATATGTGCCGCGGACCTGTTTTATCTGCTCTTTCAGCTCGCTGGAAACATACTCTTCTGAAACCAGTTTCGCACGAGCCTCTTTTACCGCAGCAATCTCACCAGCGAGGCCGGTTCGGGCAAAAATCTCAAAGCCCGCGCCCGCGCTGAACAGCTCTCTGTAATCGATCATGGTTACTCCGAATTATCCACCAAAACGACAGTATGCGAAAAGAACCTCGGGCTTGCAACGTCGTGCGCTATCGGCGCAAAGATTCCCCGATGCGGCGTACGCGTGATAAAATCTGCGTTTCGATCTTATTCGTGCGGGAGCGCCTGTGTCTTTACTCTATTTGCAAGGTTATCCGGAGTCGCTGCTGACTCAGGTGCAGCAGCTAATCGACCAGCAACGGCTGGGCGAAGTGCTGCAGAAACGCTATCCCGACGCGCACGGCATCACCAGCGATAAGGCGTTATACGATTACGCGCTGACCCTGAAAAACCAGGCGCTGCGCAATGCGCCCCCGCTGAACAAAGTGATTTATGACAGCAAAATTAAGGTGATGAAAGACGCACTGGGCCTGCATACTGCCATTTCTCGCGTCCAGGGCGGCAAGCTGAAGGCGAAAGCGGAAATCCGCGTGGCGACCATCTTCAAACAGGCCCCGGAAGCTTTTTTACGCATGATCGTGGTGCACGAGCTGGCACACATTAAAGAGAAAGATCATAACAAAGCGTTTTATCAACTCTGCTGCCATATGGAACCGCAGTATCACCAGCTGGAATTTGATACGCGCCTGTGGCTGACCGAACAGGCTCTGCGCGGAAAAGAAAGCTGACGCTGGCTTCCTCTTTTGCCACGGACGCGCTCGCCGTGGCGTTGAAAGCAACATCATCCCGTTATAAAAAATCCTTCGCTTTCTGGATCAGGCTGGTTTTGGTCAGCGCGCCAAGGAACCGGCGCTCAACAGCATTGTTCAGTACAGGCAGTCGCTCCAGCGTAACTCTGGCGAAGGCTTCCCAGCCTTCTCTGATAGTTTGATTTTCAAAAACATAAGGGAAGGTATCGTCCGTCACGCAGCTTATCGGCGAGTGCAGCGTAATCTCCTTATCCAGCACCTTGCGCGAGATATCGTGAATGGATACCGCGCCCATAAACTGTCCGGTTTCGTTAATCACATACACAAAGCGTTCGCGCTTCAGCGAACTGACCGCCAGCGCCTTACCGACGGGATCCTGCGGCTGTAGCGCCGCGCCAGAGACGATAAACTGCGAGATAATCCCGTTATCGAAATCGAATTTGGCGTCTGAACGGCTAAAGTGGTTCTGAATAACCGGGTAGGTGCTGCTGGACTGCAGGCGATACACCACCATAAAGGCCAGCGCGCAGGCGATCATCGTGGGAAACAGCAGGCTGCTGTTCAGCGTCATTTCCAGCACCATCAGCATCGCCATCAGCGGTGCCTGGCTGACCGATGCCAGCACCGCCCCCATGCCAACGGCGGCGAAAATCACGGCGTTATCCACCGGAAGACCGGCCAACGATGCCAGGGTAGCGACCACTACGCCCAGCAGTGCACCGGTCAGCAGCGACGGTGTAAACAGCCCACCGACGGCATTGGATCCTACCGAAATGGCAGTAGCCAGCATCTTGAGTAATAAGAGCGCAATCAGCCCTTTCAACATAAAGCCGCCAGCCATGATCTCCACGATCACTTCGTAGCCATTGCCGAGCACCTTAGTACTGCCGATAGCCAGCACACCCACCATGGCACCGCCTAATCCCAGCCGTAGCGGCAGGCTTTTAACACGGCTAAAGCGCTTGCGACTCTGTGCGATAAGCCAGATCAACGCCCAGCCGGCCAGCCCCGCCAGCAGGCCAATCAACACCGTCAGCAACATATTTTCCGGCGTCAGCGCAAACTGCGCATGGGCAAAAGGATAGAGGGCGGAACGGTAGCCCAACGTGTACATGGTCAGGACAGCCATGCCAGCGGAGATAATCAGTGGGATCAGCCGCTGTAAGGCAGAAATACCGAACGCAATCTCCGCCACGAAAATTGCCGAGGCGAGCGGCGCATGATAAACGGAGGAGAGGCCTGCCGCCGCCGCCATCGCCACAACGTCCATGTTCTTCAGCGGCAGATTTTTAAAGCAAAAGCGTCCCATCAGGCTACCGGCCAGCGCCGAAAGCTGTACCATTGGCCCCTCTTTACCAATCGATGCCCCGCTGCTGATGCTGGCGATGGAAGAGAGCGCGCGAAACAACGACGTTTTGGTCGGCACCGCGTCCAGCCTGGCGTTAATCACTTCCAGATAATCAGTACGAATCGTGGCTTTTTGTTCAATAGCGGTCGCATAGCGCAGGAAAAAACCGGCAATCACACCACCGGCCCCGACAATCAAGGGCCACGTGTACCAGGGCCAGACGCCGATAGCCTGAGTCACATCCTGACGGCTGCCGAACATCAGCAGATTGATGCGTTCAATCAGCAACCGGAAGCCCAGCGTCACCAGCGAAGCCACCAGCCCCACAGGCATAGCGACCAGCAGGCTGGTCCAGTTAAGTGCGTGTTTACTGCCTGTGGACATGAACTTTTGACCTCGCCGCCGTTAAACTGCTTCTATCGTGAGAGACGGAGCGTTAAAAATCAAATAGTCAGGGTGCGCTTTTTGCCTGCTACGCTGATATACAACGGCGCGGATAGCGTCCGGCTCAATAAACACACTTATCGGGACACGTCATGATCCGCTTTGCTGTTATTGGAACCAACTGGATTACGCGTCAGTTTGTCGACGCCGCCCACGAAACCGGCAAGATGAAGCTCACGGCCATTTATTCACGTACGCTGGAGCAGGCTCAGGCCCTCAGCCGCGATTATCCCGTTGAGCATTTTTTTACTTCTCTTGAGCGCCTGGCGCAGTCGGATGCGATAGACGCCGTGTATATCGCCAGTCCCAATGCCCTGCATTGCCAGCAGGCGCGGCTGTTTTTACAGCACAAGAAGCACGTGATTTGCGAGAAGCCGCTTGCCTCCAACCTGCGAGAAGCGGAAGCGATGATTGCTTGCGCCCGTGACAATCAGGTCGTGCTGTTCGAAGCCTTTAAAACGGCCAGCCTGCCAAACTTCCAGACCTTGCAGCAGAGGCTGCCGAAGGTGGGCAAGCTGCGCAAGGTGCTGTTCAGCTACTGCCAGTATTCTTCGCGCTATCAGCGTTATCTGGATGGCGAAAACCCCAACACGTTTAATCCGGCCTGGTCGAACGGGTCGATAATGGATATCGGTTATTACTGCCTGGCAACGGCAGTGAGCCTGTGGGGCGAACCACAACAGGTTATCGCTACGGCTTCGCTGCTGGAGAGCGGTGTTGATGCCCACGGTACGGTAGTGATGCGTTACGACGGTTTCGACGTGACAGTACTGCATTCTAAAGTCAGCCAGTCCGGCCTGCCTGGTGAAATCCAGGGCGAAGAAGGCTCGCTGCTGATTGAACAACTGGCCGACTGTCAGGCAATCTATTTTGTGCCACGCGATGCGAAGCCGCAGGATCTCAGCCAGCCTCAACATATCAACACGCTGTGGTACGAAGCGGAGACCTTTGTCCGGCTGGTGGAAAACAACGAGATAGATCACCCCGGTCTTACCGTCACCCGCATTACGGCAGCCCTGTTGACGGAAATCCGTCGGCAGACCGGCGTCGTTTTCCCTGCCGATGCGCTGGCTGCCGTGTAAATATTGCTAAATATTTCAGCCTGAGATTGACCAGACCTGTCGCGCCCCTTATCTTCATTGTTGCAAAGGGGAGTAACTTCTTCGTCGGTTAATCGTCATTACGGTGCGTAAGCACCCGGTTGCCGGGCAGTCAGTAAGCTGACTGTAAGTGAGACCTTGCCGGAAGGCGAGGTTTGCTCACTGCAAAAATAGCGTGGCTGACGTCTTCCGACGTTGGCCATTTTATTTTTGACAGGACAAAATTATGAATTCTGTAGGCACGCCGTTACTGTGGGGCAGCTTCGCTGTCGTGGTGCTCATCATGCTGGCTATTGACCTGCTCCTGCAGGGTCGACGCGGCGCACAAACCATGTCAATGAAGCAGGCCGCCTTCTGGTCGCTGATCTGGATCGGCCTTTCGCTGCTGTTCGCCGCCGGTTTGTGGTGGTATCTGAAAGAAACCGTCGGGCCGCAGGTTGCCCATACGCAAGCACTCGCCTTTTTGACGGGGTACGTGCTGGAAAAAGCGCTGGCCGTCGACAACGTGTTCGTCTGGCTGATGCTGTTCAGCTATTTTGCGGTTCCCGCCGCGCTGCAACGCCGCGTGCTGATTTACGGCGTGCTGGGCGCTATCGTGCTGCGAACCATCATGATTTTCGCCGGCAGCTGGCTGGTGTCAGAATTTAGCTGGATCCTCTACCTGTTCGGCGCATTTTTGCTGTTTACCGGCGTTAAGATGGCGATGGCGCATGACGATACAGGTGCCGTAGGCGATAAGCCGGTAGTGCGCTGGCTGCGCGGCCATCTGCGCATGACGGATAAACTGGAAGGCGAAAAGTTCTTTGTGCGCCGTCACGGGCTGCTCTATGCCACACCGCTGCTGCTGGTGCTGATTATGGTCGAGCTTAGCGACGTCATTTTTGCGGTAGACAGTATCCCGGCCATTTTTGCCGTGACCACCGATCCCTTTATCGTGCTCACCTCTAATCTGTTCGCGATTCTTGGCCTGCGTGCGATGTACTTCCTGCTGGCAAACGTAGCGGAACGCTTCTCTATGCTGAAATATGGCCTGGCCATCGTCCTGATTTTTATTGGGCTTAAGATGCTAATCGTCGATTTCTATCATATTCCGGTAGCGGTTTCGCTGGGTATCGTCGGCGGTATCCTGGCCGTGACGCTGTTGATCAACGCTCTGGTTAACCGCCGCAACGATCGTTTAGCGTTGCGGAAATAACGTTTACCCTGCCGTAACAGTCAGGCCCGACGGGGGAACATTCCACCGCCGCCGGGCTACTTTTCGCTTCCCCTGCCAACACATTTCCTTATACTGCCTGCGCAAACACACCGATGCCGTCAGTTCAGCGCACACGACGCTGAGGCGCATTCCATCACTTTTACAGCTGGTTTTAATATGAGTATTGAAAAGAATCGTCCCGGCCTGTTGCAGCGTCTGATGCAGGCGGGCCTGGTTACCCAGATCGTCATCGGCCTGATCGCTGGCGTGGCGCTGGCGTGGTTTTCCAAAGAAAGCGCGCTTTCCATCAGCCTGCTCGGTACGCTGTTTGTCAGCGCGCTAAAAGCCGTTGCGCCTTTGTTGGTCATGGTGCTGGTGATCGCCTCTATCGCGAATCATAAGCAGGGGCAGAAAACCTCTATCCGCCCTATCGTTATGCTGTATCTGCTGAGCACCTTTTTTGCTGCCATCGTGGCGGTGGTGTTCAGCCATCTGTTACCGCAGACGCTGACCCTGAGCGCGGCCAATAATGAAATCACGCCGCCTTCCGGTATCCTGGCCGTGTTAAACGGGCTGCTGATGAGTATGGTGTCTAACCCGATAGACGCGTTAATCCATGCTAACTATATTGGCATTCTGGTCTGGGCGATTGGCCTGGGCTTTGCTTTCCGCCACAGCAGCGACACCACGCGCGCTTTCCTGAATGATGCTTCTGACGCCGTGACTTATCTGGTGCGTATTGTCATCCGCTTCGCGCCTGTCGGTATTTTAGGCCTGGTGGCGTCGATTCTGGCTTCGACCGGCTTTTCGGCGCTTTGGCAGTATGCACATCTGCTTGCGCTGCTGCTGGGCTGTATGCTGCTGATGGCGGTGGTAATCAACCCCATTCTGGTGTACTGGAAGATCCGCCGCAATCCTTATCCTCTGGTCTTTACCTGCCTGAGAGAAAGCGGCGTGACCGCTTTCTTCACCCGCAGCTCGGCGGCCAACATTCCAGTAAACATGGCGTTGGCGAAAAAATTGAATCTGGATGAAGACACCTATTCCGTATCCATTCCGATTGGCGCCAATATCAGTATGGCGGGCGCATCCATCACCATTACCGTGCTGACGCTGGCGGCCGTTAACACGTTGGGCATCCATGTAGATATCGGTACGTCTATTCTACTTAGCTTTGTGGCTTCCATCTGCGCCTGTGGTGCGTCCGGCGTGGCGGGAGGCTCCCTGCTGTTGATCCCGGTAGCCTGCAACATGTTTGGTATCCCTAATGATGTGGCCATGCAGGTGGTCGCCGTCGGCTTTATCATTGGTGTTCTGCAGGATTCTGCCGAAACGGCCCTGAATTCTTCTGCCGATATCCTTTTTACCGCAGCAGCCTGCATGGCTGAAGAGCGTCGCGAAGCGCAGCGGGCTTAATCGTTTTTCCGCCGCAGCCTGTCTGCGGCGGACAATATTATCCAGAATGCTCCTGTAATAAATGCCGCTGTCACCCCATCGTTTAGCATCTGCTATTCTTATTTCCTGATAAAACGGGTCACTGGGGACGATTACCCTGCCAGAGCCCGATAACTCACTCTTTTCTTTACCCATCCAGCCGTTGCGAATGAAAGTAATTGCAATTGTGTCAGCCTGTGTAAAACTTCTTTTCAGCCGCCTGTCACACCTGTACAACAGGTATACGCTGGGTTAATCCAGCATTTACCTGTGAAAAGGCCTTTTTTCTCCTTTTCTGTCAGCAGGGGAACCCCTTTTTAACGGGTCGGTCAAATCGTTCGTGTTAAGAAGCCATTCAACACGCATACTAATTATCATTAAAATGTGACGAATTTTGCCGGAACATGGCCGACAATGATGTTCAGGGAATCTTTATGGATACTTTAAAAGCGCTCGTTCATGCCCTTTGGCACCATGATTACGTCATGCTGGCCGATCCTTCTTTGGTGTGGGCCATCTATGTAGTGCTGTTTATGATCTTATTTCTGGAAAATGGCCTGCTTCCCGCCGCTTTCCTGCCGGGTGACAGCCTGCTGATTCTGGTCGGTGTACTGATTGCCAAAGGCACAATGAATTTTCCCCTCACGCTGCTGATACTGACCAGCGCCGCCAGTTTGGGCTGCTGGGTCGGCTATATTCAGGGGCGATGGTTAGGGAATACGGCTACGGTGCAGCGCTGGCTCGCGCATCTTCCTGCTCAATATCATCAGCGTGCGCACGCTTTATTCCACCGACACGGGCTTTCAGCCTTGCTGATAGGCCGCTTTATCGCTTTTGTTCGCACGCTGCTGCCGACCATTGCTGGTCTGGCGGGCCTGAACAATGCGCGCTTTCAGTTCTTTAACTGGATAAGCGGGCTGTTATGGGTCCTGATCCTGACAGTACTGGGTTTTGCGTTAGGCAGAACCCCTTTTTTCCAGCGGTATGAAGACCAGCTGATGACCTGTCTGATGATATTGCCCCTGTTTTTATTGGTGGCTGGCCTGTTTGGGTCGCTTTACATGTTATGGAAAAAGAAACGCACGATGAATGAGAAAGGAAACTCATGATGAAAAATCACGCTCTCCTGAGACGAATGCCTCTCCTGCTGGCTTTGGCATCGCTCGTGTTAGCCGTTGTCCTGCTCTTGCCGGCTCTGTTTGGCAAAGAGACCGCCTTACAAATCAGCGCGGCTCGCCAGGGCATCACGGTGCCGGACGGCTTCTACGTTTATCAGCGCCTGAATGCAGAGGGCATTCATATCAAAAGCATTACGCCTGATAAAAATACGCTGGTCATTAAATTTGATTCGCAGGAACAAAGCACCGCTGCTGAGAAGGTCCTGCGCCGTTTGCTGCCGGAAGGCTTCGATATTGCCCAACTCGAACACTCCTCTGAGTGGATAAGCCGCATCAGTCCGCGTAAGCAGAGCATTGGCTAAAAAAGAGGCCCGGCATTCGTCTTCGGGCCTCTATCCTTAAGAATCTTCTCTCTTTTTGAGCTTTCCGCATTTTCTGACTATGCTTAACTTGCCGAAGGTAACCGGCAAGCATGACAGGATTACCGGGGTTGCCTTAGCGAACCCAACACAATGGAAGGTCACTTTATGAAATACCGCACGATCCTTGGCCTCAGCCTTTTATCCCTGACAACCTTTGCCCAGGCTGCTGATTCGTTGTGCCTGCAGAAAGAGCAGGGAATTCAGCACGAGATCGATTTGGCCCGCCAGCACGATAACCAGCGCCGCGTTACCGGACTGGAGCGAGCGTTGACGGAAGCTCGCGCGGGCTGCACGGACGACAAACTGAAAGCCAGTCATCAGGAAAAGATCAAAGAGCTGCAGCAGAAGGTGGAAAAGCGGCAAAAAGAGCTGAACCAGGAACGTGCGGACGGCGATGATAAAGAAAAAATTGCTAAACGTGAACGCAAGCTGGCAGAAGCAAAACGTGAACTGAAGGAAGTCCAGGCCGGGCCTTATTGAGGCAGGCAGGACTCTCATTACCGATTATGAAGGAGTTTGTTATGTCAAAAGATATCACTTCCGATCACCTGCGCGCGGAATTAAAAAATCTGGCAGATACGCTGGAAGAAGTGCTGAGCAACACCACTGATAAATCAAAAAACGAGCTGGATAAGCTGCGTAGCAAAGCACAGAGCGCACTGAAAGATACCCGTGCACGTTTGGGTGACTCCGGCGATCGCATTGCTCAAACTTCACGTGAAGTCGCTGATAATGCGGACGTATACGTGCGTGAAAATCCCTGGACCAGCGTGGGTATCGGCGCCGCTATCGGTGTAGTGCTAGGCGTGCTGCTGACGCGTCGATAACGATGAAAGATTCCCAGCAAAGCCAGGGTCCCGGCAAAGGGGTCATCAACATTGGGCAACGCCTCGTTACCACGCTGGTCGGGATTGTAGAAACCCGTGTCAGACTGGCAGTCGTGGAGTTGGAAGAAGAGAAGGCCAACCTGATCCAACTGTTGATCATGGTAGGGCTGACCATGCTCTTTACCGCTTTCGGTCTGATGAGCCTGATGGTGCTCATTATCTGGGCAGTGGATGCACAGTATCGTCTGATGGCGATAGGCATCACCACGGGGGTACTCTTTGCTTTAGCCTTGTTCTTCGGGTTATGGACGCTGACGAAATCTCGCCGTTCAACACTTCTGGGCGCTACCCGCAAAGAGCTGAAATCCGACCGTAAGCTACTGGAGAACGATTAATGAGTCGCGAGCGTGACGAGCGTAAGGCCGAGCTGCTGCGCCAGATCCAACAGCAGCGGCTTGATCTTAGCATCCAAAGAAAATTCTGGCTGGAAAGCACTGCACGTTACGATCGCGGCTGGTTAACGCTGCTTAGCATGAAGCGTTATATTGCGGTCGGCAGCGGCCTTGCTGCTATCTGGTCGGTGCGTAATCCACGCCGTATTACCCGTTTGGCCAGGCGAGGCCTGGGTATCTGGAGCACGGTGCGCATGGTGCGCAACTTCATACCGGGCCGTTAATCTTTCTGCTTTCTCCTTCAGGTTCAGCGCGTCTGAACCTGAATACTCAACTTTCCTGAATAACTTTGACAGTTTAACTCGCTTACAATCTCCCCTGCTGACGAATATTATCTTCTGCAACGACCTGAACTTAACGCTTACGCGGCGTCATGACCGGGCTCCATGCGGCCAGGATATTTTCCGGCCAGATAAAATTTATCGGGGATTAACATGAAAAAATTAGAAGATATTGGCTTTCTGGTCGCACGTATTTTGATGCCTGTGCTGTTTATCGTAGCAGGATGGGGAAAAATTACCGGCTATGCCGGTACGCAGCAGTACATGGAAGCGATGGGCGTTCCGGGCTTTCTACTGCCGCTGACTATTTTGCTGGAGTTCGGCGGCGGACTGGCCATCCTGTTTGGCTTCCTGACCCGCTTTACCGCCCTCTCCACCGCCATTTTTACGCTAATTACCGCATTTGTTTTTCACAGTAATTTTAGCGTGGACGGTAACTCTATTAATTTCATGAAAAATATGAGCATCTCCGGCGGTTACCTGCTGCTGTTTATTACCGGACCTGGCGCATACAGCCTCGATCGTTTAATCAAAAGAAAAAAATAAAACAATGCGTAAAGCGGGGCTCTGCGCCCTGCTTTTCAATAATAAAAAACTGATCAAAAAATGACTTCACCAGGCTGAGATAAAGCCCGTGACTTTTCTCTGCATGTTATTAAACGTGAGTATATTCATTGTTACTTTCAGAGCCGGTACGCTCTTTAATCCGCTTTTTTTATATCTTGCGAAATAGCGCCAATGCCAAATTTAATGACAATGCCAGAACCAATATTTAAACCCGTACTGGTGATAGCCCGTTCCAGAATACTACCGGTGCCCGATGCCAGCGTACTCGCAGTTGTAACTGCACCCGCTTTCAGGCCTCCCGCAAAGCTGCCCCTGTCCACAACATTACCCATCGCCGCCCCATGCTTTTAACCGGAATCGGCAAAAACCAGCTTCTGAGATAGCCTCAGCTTCCTGATTATTTAATTCAGTGATGATATTGCTCTTTGCTTATGAATATTTCCATGGCATAAAAGATGGCTAACTTGCAATTTAATAGCACACAAAAAATTCAAAAACATGCATAAATAAAACCATGAAATTCATAATGATAAATTTCTTTTAATTTTCCTGATAACAATATGAAATAAAGAAAACTTAACGATATAACGGGAATGCACCACCAGGAAAATATTAAAAGCCTCATATTCAAACCACTCACTTTTTTACGTTAATTATCTGCTTTCGGAAAAAGTGACGAGCTTTTTTCTGATAACCCGTTATATTCTTATATTATCATCTGATTATCAGGGAGTTTTTATGGGACAGCTTATTGACGGTGTCTGGCACGATAACTGGTATGACACAAAATCTACGGGCGGACGCTTTAAACGCTCTGATTCGGCCTGGCGCAGTTGGGTCACAGCCGATGGCTCCGCCGGGGCGGACGGCAAAGCGGGTTTTCGCGCGCAGGCAGATCGCTATCACCTTTATGTTTCGCTCGCCTGTCCCTGGGCGCATCGTACCCTGTTGATGCGCAAGCTAAAAGGGCTGGAAAATCTGATTTCCGTGTCGGTGGTTCATCCGCTGATGCTGGAAAACGGCTGGACGTTTGATGAAGATTTTGCAGGTGCCACGGGCGATAGCCTTTATCAGAATGAGTATCTTTACCAGCTTTACCTGCATGCCGACGAAGACTATACCGGCCGTGTTACCGTCCCGGTGCTTTGGGACAAGCAGCAGCAGACTATCGTCAGTAACGAATCGGCCGATATTTTACGCATGTTTAACAGCGCATTCGACGGCGTAGGCGCCCGCGCGGGCGATTATTATCCGGCGGACTTGCGTACCAAAATTGATGAGGTGAACGGCTGGGTTTATGACACCGTTAACAACGGCGTGTATAAAACAGGTTTTGCCACTTCTCAGACGGCCTATGACGAAGCGGTTTCAGCCCTGTTCCGGTCACTGGATCGTCTTGAACAACTGTTGGGGCAGCATCGCTATCTGACCGGCGATCGTCTGACGGAAGCCGATCTGAGGCTGTGGACAACATTAATCCGCTTCGATCCGGTTTATGTGACGCATTTTAAATGCGATCGCTATCGGATCGGCGATTACCTGAACCTGAGCGGTTTCTTACGGGAAATTTATCAGCTGCCGGGCATCGCCGAAACGGTGGATCTGGCGCATATCCGTCACCATTACTACCGTAGCCATAAAACCATCAATCCCTACGGCATCATCTCGACCGGGCCCGCTTTCGACTGGGACGAGCCACACGGGCGCGATGAAAGATTCCGCTAGCTACCCTTATCCCCTGAGCGGTGCGTGGCGCTTTGCCAGCAGCTTAGGGATTTCCCGCAGGCACCATGACTTTGCTTCACCCATGCTGTCGCGGCGCCAGGCCATAATGATATCCACTTCTTTACTGTATTCAGGGCTGACGACACGCAGACGCCCTTCGGCAATATCTTTTTCCACCATCGGGTACGGCATGGACGCCACTCCCAATCCGGCCAGCAGCGCACGTCGCTTGTCTTCGATTGAACTCACGGTCAGCCGCTGCTGCTTATCCAACAGCTGTACGGTCAGTACCGGACGTTCACGAGCCGTATCCGCTACGGCAATCCCCCGGTATTTAACCCGCGAAGGTTCTGATAACGGCTCCGGTTCCTGATGAATAGGGTGATCCGGACTGGCAACAATCACGCTCATTATGCTGTAAAGCTTGCGGGTATTGATCTCGGAAGAGGCCCGGAAATGCATATCCGGCGCGATGACGATGTCCGCGCGGCCCTGCTCCAGCCGTTCCCAGGCGCCGGCCAGCACTTCTGTGACCAGCGCAATCTGCGTATTGGCTTTTTCGGCGAGTTTATCAATCAAAGGAAAGAGGTATTCAGAAGGGACCAGCGCCTCGGTGACAATGGTCAATTGCGTCTCCCAGCCCCGCGCCAGCGCTTCCGCATCGGTGGTCAGCTTGTCGGCCGCTTCCAGCAGAATGCGGCCCCGCTCCAACAGCATGCGCCCCACGTTGGTGAATTTAGTTCGGTGGCCAGAACGGTCAAACAGCACCACGTCCAGCTCTTCTTCCAGCTTTTGCATGGTATAGCTGAGCGCTGAAGGGACCCGGCCCAGCTCATCTGCCGCCGCCGCAAAACTGCCACGTCGATCGATAGCATCCATTACTCGCAGCGCTTCCAGCGTCAGAGCGCGATCTTTTGCCATAGCGGTTCTCTTTCAGGATTTTTGAATATGGCAAGCAGATTAACTGGCTAACAATCTGGCGTCCAGCGCCTTACTATAGCGACATAATAAATGACCGACGCGGTTTGTCGGTTAACAGGGGGAAAGATGATTACCAGTCGCACAGTGCAACAATGTGGTCAGGCCGATTACGGCTGGCTGCAGGCGCGGTATACCTTTTCCTTCGGACACTATTTTGATCCACAACTGTTGGGTTACGCCTCTTTACGCGTGCTCAATCAGGAAGTGCTGACACCAGGGGCTTCCTTTCAACCTAAAACCTGGCCTAAGGTCGATGTCGTTAATCTGATCCTGCAGGGCGAAGCGGAGTACCGTGATAGCGACGGCAATCATGTCGTGGCGCGTGCGGGTGAAGCTCTGTTGCTGGCGGCCCAACCAGGGATCAGCTACAGCGAGCATAATCTTAGTAGCGATCAGCCGCTGACACGTATGCAGCTCTGGCTGGACGCGTGTCCTGACCGGGAAAATGCGCCGATCCAATGTCTGTCGATTCCGGATAACGGCAATGCGGCTCTTCTGGCCTCGCCGGATGGCGCAGAACAGAGCCTGCAGCTTCGGCAACAGGCCTGGATCTATCATATAAAGCTGCAGCCGGGCGAAGATTATACGCTGCCATTACGTGGTGCACGCGCTTATCTGCAATCGATTCACGGTAGCTTTACCGTTACAGCTTCTTCAGCGGCTCAGCAAGTGCTTGCCTGTGGCGACGGTGCATTTATCGCAGAAGAGCAGGCCGTTACGATAAGGGCAACCACGCCGACGCGCGCCCTGGTGATTGACCTGGCCGAATAGCGGCCGTCAGCTCATCAGAGGTGAGGCCTGTCGGCGAGGCATTTAGCTACCTGATACGTCAAATAAGCTGACGGGCACGGCGACCCGTTCGCCAATTGACCAACCTTTTTTTCCTAAAATGTGCTGAGGCGTATTTTCCGGCACGTTAAAAAAGAAGGTGTTGCTCTCTTCCTCTACTTTCCCCTCGTCTAGATCTTCCGGGGTCAAATCCATTTCGTCCAGCTCTTCCTCGGTCAGCCCTAACTGGGTCGCCAGTATCGATCTTTTCATTGTTTGTCTCCTGAGTGTTAACGCTTACGGTGAAAAATGCGTGACGTCTCGTAGTTATTTTACCTCCTCATGTCAATTTCGTTGATTAATCTCCCGTTGATTTTTTATATCCTGTTTTCAGAGGTTGCAGACGATAAGGAGCAGGGAGTGAAAAAGCTGGCCGTTGTATTTGTTTTTTTGCTGACTGGCTGTGTTGATTCAGGCCGCATCGGGTTACATCCTGAGTTGAAACAGCTTTACCTTGAGGGAAGCCCAAACGAGGTGGCGGAATGTCTCTTTTCTGCGGCGATCAGCCAACAGTTTCACCTGGAACGGGATGGAGGGCTGTCTGA
>NZ_DALZCD010000009.1:0-30605 GCF_031978025.1 Erwinia sp. | reverse complement strand
CTTCCGGCCAGCATTTCATCACCGGTATGCGGCTCAGATCGACCTCATCGCCCTGCCAAATCTGCTGCTGACACGGCGCATCACGCAGGCGCTTAGTGGGCATATTCAGCACCTGCTTCCACTGCGGCATCTTGTCGAAAAAGTCGCGAAAACCGCGCGGCGGCTCCGGCTCTTTCAAAAAGGCAAGCAGGCGGCCAACGTCACGCAATGCCTTAACGTCTTCCTGCCCCATGCCCAGCGCCACGCGATCCGGCGTGCCGAAAAGGTTACACAGCACCGGCATACTATAGCCTTTGGGATTTTCAAACAGCAGCGCCGGTCCGCCGGCTCGCAGAGTGCGATCGGCAATTTCGGTCATTTCAAGATCGGGATCGATCTCTTGCTTAATGCGTTTTAATTCCCCGCGCTGCTCCAGCAGGGAAAGGAAGTCGCGTAGGTCGTGATATTTCATGACTTCTCATCAGTACGGTCAGTGAATCGGCCATTATAGGGAGGATTAAGCTCTTGTGCTTAGTTTTTCGCGGCGGCGATGCTGCCGCGCTCGTGCTGCAACGGCTAAAATTGTGTCTTCAGGCCACCGGTTGGCCAGCCGATCCGTTTATAACTGCAGTGAATAAGCTTTCTGCTTAACGCTGTCCGACAGCAGGCTACGATTTCAGAAGCCTTCTGGCCTGCATGTTGCTATAACTATCACGCTATTTTTGCTATTCTTAGCGACCCTGTAATTGCAAAGTGACGTTATGGAATCCTGGTATTTACTTTATTGCAAACGTGGCCAGCTTACCCGCGCTAAAGAACATCTTGAGCGCCAGGCGGTGCATTGTCTCAGCCCCATGATTGCCTTAGAGAAACTGGTGCGCGGCAAGCGTACCCAGGTAAATGAGCCGCTGTTCCCGAACTATCTTTTTGTCGAGTTCGACCCGGAAGCGATTCATACCACGACCATCAGCGCCACGCGTGGCGTTAGCCATTTCGTCCGCTTCGGTAACCTTCCTGCCACCGTGCCGCAGGATGTGATCGAAGCGCTGCAGACGCAGGCGATGATCACGCTGCCCGCGCCCACGCTGCCACAGCCTGGCGACAGAGTATTGATTACCGCTGGCGCTTTCGAAGGCCTGAAAGCTATCTTTACCGAACCGGACGGTGAAGCGCGTTCTATGCTGCTGCTTAACCTGCTGAATAAGCAGATTGTTCGCAGTCTGGACAACCGGCAGTTTCAGAAACTCTGACGCGCTGCGCTACGGCTTCACAAGACCGAAAAGCGCGCGCGCGTTACTGTCGCACTGCTGCCCCAGCGTTGCGGCATCCTCACCGCGCAGCAGCGCCACCTGCTCTACAATATGCGGCAGAAAACACGGCTCGTTGCGCCGCGATGCCGGGCGAGGACGCATATCGCGCGGCAGCAGATAAGGCGCATCCGTTTCCAGCAGCAGCTTTTCCGCAGGAATAAGTGGCATCAGCTCCCGTAGCTCAAGCCCGCGACGTTCATCACACACCCAACCCGTAATACCCACAGAAAGCCCGACGGCCAGACAGGCCTCCAGTTCCGCTTTCGTGCCGGTAAAACAGTGAACGACCGCGCCGGGCAGTTTTGGTAACCAGGGCGTCAGGATGGCGAGAAAGCGCTCGTAAGCTTCGCGGCAGTGGAGAAAAACGGGCAGTTGCAGATCGGCGGCCAGTTCTAGCTGGGCATTGAAGGCATAAGCCTGCTGTTCCGGCCCGCAAATATTGCGGTTGAAATCCAGTCCACATTCACCAATTGCGGCGACCTCCGGGCTTTCCGCCAGCCTTCTCAGGGTGGATGCCGTCTCCGCCGACCATTCACTGGCGTGGTGTGGATGAACGCCAGCGGTAGACCAGCAGTAGCCGGGCCGGCGCTTCGCCAGGCTCTGTGCCTGCTGGCTCTCCAGCGCGTTGGTGCCGGTAATCAGGATACCCGTGACGCCCGCATCTGCGGCGCGTTTTACCACCTTGTCACGATCTTTGGCGAACTGTGTGCTGGTCAGGTTGACCCCAATATCAAACATAGCGTGTTCCAAACAGTAACCGCCCTTACGGGCGGTTATTTTTTAATGTGGGCAAGCCTTCGCGGCTACTCCGGCTCCTGGTCGCTCTCTTCCCGACGTAATCCGGTATAGAAGCGGGAGAAGAACACGCCAACTTCAAACAGGCAGTACATCGGAATGGCCAACAGCGTCTGGGAAAGCACATCCGGTGGGGTCAGTAACATCCCCACGATAAAGGCGCCTACCAGAACATAAGGCCGCTTAGCCTTGAGTTCTTCTGGCGTAGTCACGCCGGTCCAGCACAGCAGCACGATCGCAATTGGCACTTCAAAGGAGATGCCAAAAGCCATAAACAACGCCATCACAAAATCGAGATAGTTGTTGATATCGGTAGCAATCTGTACGCCGTGCGGCGCGGTTTTGGCAAAGAAGCCAAAGGCCAACGGGAAGACAACAAAGTAGGCGAAAGCCATCCCTATGTAGAATAGGAATGAACTGGAAATCAGCAGCGGCACCACCAGTCGGCGTTCATGGCGATAAAGCGCAGGCGCGATAAAGGCCCAGATCTGATAAAGGATAACCGGCACCGCCAAAAAGACGGAAACGATCATGGTCAGCTTAATCGGCGCGAAAAAAGGCGAAGCCACGTCGGTTGCGATCATGCTGGCGCCTGCAGGCATCTGCTTGATCAGGGGCGCAGAAACCAGCTGGTAAATATCGTTGGAAAAGTAAGCCAGGCAAAGAAAAATTCCCACCACGGCGATAATACAGTTCAGCAGACGCTTACGCAGCTCAATCAGATGGCTGATAAGCGGTTGGGTATCTTCAACAGCCATGTTTAGCGTTCATCCGGTTGAGAAGGGGAAACAGGCGCACGGCTGGAAAGCGCAGGCGCTTCGTCTTTAACAGCGGCCTTTGCCTTTTCTGCTACGGTGGCAGAGGCGTAACCCTGCGCGGCAGCGGGCGTTCCGGCGTTGTTTTCATAAGGCGCGCTGGCAGCGGCAGGAGCTTCGGCGGCCCGAACTCCCTCAGACTGAACGGCAGTCGGCTCGCTTGCGGCGGGCGAAACAGCTCCGGTAGCCTGAACCTTAACGGGCTGAACGGCAGCCGGCTCGCTTGCAGCGGGCGAAACAGCCCCGGCAGCCAGAGCCTTAGCGGGCTGAACGACAGTCGGCTCGCTTGCGGCGGGCGAGACATGCACGACGGGTGCTTGCTGCTCCTGCTGCATTACAGGCTCTGCCGGTTCAGTAGCGGAATTCTCTGGTGCCTGCATCGGTGCACTGGCCTGATGATCGGCCGCGGCGGGCGTCACGCCCTCATGGGAATCCGCGGCGTTTTTCACCAGGGGGTTATGAATAGTATTCGCTTCGTCGTCTGTTTTTTCGTTCTCACCCAGATAGGTGCGCTTCATGGACTCTGCTGACTGCTTCAGCTCTTCCATCGAAGCCTTCAGTTCCGGCGAAAGGCTGTTTTTGCTGGCCTCTTCCACTTTTTTCAGGCTGTCCTGCAGCTCCTGCAGTTTCAGCTCCTGCGCCAGTTCGTTTTGCACATTTGCTGCCAGCGAGCGCAGCGCACGGATCCAGCCAACCACGGTTTTCACCGCTACGGGCAAACGCTGCGGGCCCAGCACGACCAGCCCAACAATAAAGACCAGAATCAGTTCACTAAAACCTATGTCGAACACGGCTTACACCTTGTCGTTCTTGACGTCTTCTTTTTTCGCTGCTGCGTGCTGTTTGTCGGCCAGAGTGGCCTTGAAATCAGCATCGTCGGCGTGTGTTTTGGGTTTTTCGTCATCGTCGCTCATGGCTTTTTTAAACCCTTTGATCGATGAGCCCAGATCGGAACCCAGCCCGCGTAATTTTTTGGTGCCGAAAAGCAGCACAACGATTACGGCAATAATTAACAACTGCCAGATACTAATACCGCCCATGATTTTGCCTCGGATGTCAGTTAATGCGGGTTTCGCAGTATATAAGCGGGGCCGACCGCGCGCAAAGCACCGCCGGCCCCTTTACCTTTCATGACAGTCAGTCGGTCTTACGCCAGCCGACCAGCCAGCTTACCAGGCCCCCCGCCACCATGAAGGCCGATAACAGATCCCACTGCGGTCTGGTCAGTAAAATAGCCGTACCGCTTAGCAGTAGCGTGGCACCGATACCGAACAGATAGCGCGACTGATGATGCCGTACGCGATCGTTACGCAAATCGTAAGAAAGCCTGTCAACACTGTGCTGAAGGTGCTTGTGTCGCTTCAGGCTCTCATAAACCAGTTCCGGTAGCTCCGGCAGTTTTTCCGCCCAAAACGGTGCCTTCTCTTTTAGCGCACGCACGATGGCCGGAATGCCGATCTGGTCTTTGATCCAGTCTTCCAGGAACGGCTTAGCGGTTTTCCACAGATCGAGCTGCGGATAAAGCTGCCGTCCAACCCCTTCAACATACAGCAGCGTTTTCTGTAACAGCACCAGCTGAGGCTGCACTTCCATATTGAAGCGGCGCGCCGTGTTAAACAGGTTCAGCAGCACGTGACCGAAGGAGATTTCCGCCAGTGGTTTTTCAAAAATGGGTTCGCAAACGGTACGAATCGCGAACTCAAAATCTTCTACGTTGGTATCCGCCGGTACCCAGCCGGAGTCGACGTGCAGCTCGGCGACCTTGCGGTAATCCCGATTGAAGAAGGCAATGAAGTTCTCCGCCAGGTAGCGCTTATCCTCTTTATTCAGCGAGCCGACAATTCCGCAGTCGATGCCGATATATTGCGGATCCTCAGGATGTTCATAGCTGACAAAAATATTGCCCGGATGCATGTCGGCATGGAAAAAACTGTCCCGAAACACCTGGGTAAAGAAGACCTGCACGCCGCGCTCGGCCAGCAGCTTCATATTGACGCCACGCTGTTCAAGCTGCACTACGTCGGAAATAGGAATGCCATAAATACGCTCCATCACCAGCATGGTTTCGCTACCGTAATCGGAGTAGATTTCCGGTACGTAGAGCATATTGCTGCCTTCAAAATTACGGCGCAGCTGAATAGCATTCGCTGCTTCGCGCAGCAGGTTCAGCTCATCTATCAGCGTTTTTTCGTAATCGGCGACCACTTCCTGCGGGCGCAGACGACGGCCGTCCGGCAGCAGACGAGGCACCCAGGCTGCCATGCGGTTGATCAGCTTCATGTCCGCTTTGATTACCGGCAGGATATCCGGGCGGATCACTTTGATGACCACTTCCTTGCCGTTTTCCTTCAGCGTGGCGGTATGCACCTGCGCGATGGAAGCGGAAGCGAGCGGCGTGATCACAAAGTCATCAAACAAGGTTTCCACCTTGCAGCCAAGCGACAGTTCGATCTGTTTTTTCGCCTGCACACCATCAAAAGGGGCCACTTTGTCCTGTAGCATCGCCAGCTGATCGGCAATATGCGGCGGAAAAAGGTCGCGTCGCGTGGACATCATCTGCCCAAACTTAATCCAGACCGGGCCAAGCTGCTCCATTGCCAGCCGGATGCGCTCGCCAAGCTGACGCTCTTTGTGCAAATTAGGCATCCAGAACAGGGTTCTACGCCACAGGCGTAGCGGCAGAGCCAGCCGGGTTTTGGGGATCAGTTCATCAAGCCCGTAGCTAAGAAAAATACGGATAATAAAATAGAGACGACGTAGTTCTCCGAGGGTCATTTGCCCTCCAGTTGTTTGAGGCGGGTTTCCAGCGCGGCCAGCTCGCGAGCGGCAGCATCGACTTCTTCAGCAAACCAGGCCAGCTCCAGGCCGCCCGGCGTCAGGCGCCACTCTTCCGTCAGTGCCTGACTAAGGTAGCTCTGCTTACGGTTAAGATCGCCGCGCACCAGCTGCAGCCCGCGACGGGCGGCCTGGCCGATCCCCTGGGCAGCAATATCACCAATCCAGGGCGCGAGATATTCGGCCGGGTCAAGCTCGGCCAGATCGATCAAAGCGGAAAATTGCTGCACGACCTGGAGGTCGCCCTCAACTTCCAGCTCGCCGCTGCGGATCAGGCTGGTTAACTGCTGCCGATCGCGCAGTTTACGCAGCGTCGCCACGCGGGTTTTAACTTTACAGTCTGGCGTGTCACACCAGTCGCCCAGCACATCGACCTGTTGTTCGCTAAAAATAAAGATCAGCGGCTGTTTCAGTTCCGCCAGTTCAATAGCCAGGCTGCGGCCATTAAGGCGCTGACGTGCCGCTTTCAGGCCGCGATCGCGATATAAAATCTGATTGAGCGCTGTTTCCAGCCCTGCGGTTAACAGCGGCGTTAAGGTCATTCGCTATCCTGTTCAGAACTTGAATCCGCGGTGCAACGCAACGATGCCACCGGTAAGATTGTGGTAGGTAGTATTCTCGAAGCCGACATCGTCCATCATCTGCTTTAACGTATCCTGATCCGGATGCATACGGATAGATTCGGCCAGATAGCGGTAGCTTTCGGAATCCTTCGCCACCAGCTCGCCGATACGCGGCAGCACATGGAATGAGTAGGCGTCGTAGGCCTTGCTCAACGGCTCCAGCAGCGGCTTGGAAAACTCCAGCACCAGCAGGCGGCCGCCCGGCTTCAGGACGCGGAACATTGAAGCCAACGCCTTCTCTTTTTCAGTCACGTTACGCAGGCCGAAAGCAATGGTGATGCAGTCGAAATGATTATCCGGGAAAGGCAGCGCTTCGGCGTTGGCCTGGACGTAATTAACGTTGCCAATAATGCCGTTGTTACGCAGCTTCTCACGCCCCACTTTCAGCATGGAGCTGTTAATATCAGCCAGCACGACTTCGCCGGTTTCACCAACCAGACGCGAAAATTTAGCGGTCAGATCGCCGGTGCCACCAGCAAGATCGAGAACGCGCTGCCCACGACGCACGCCACTACAATCGATAGTAAAACGTTTCCAGACACGGTGGATGCCGAACGACATAAGATCGTTCATCAGGTCATATTTGGCCGCAACGGAATGGAAAACATCAGCCACCATTTCAGCTTTGTCGCTTTTCGCTACCGTACGAAAGCCGAAGTGCGTGGTATCCTTTGATTCATCTGCCATTTGTTTTGCCTGCTCTGCAATCAGTTATCTGCCAAGTGTATCAGAGTCCCACAGGCCAGGCACAGCCTTGCGGGTTATTCATTAACGCGTGCCGCGCCTGGCCCGGTTTGTGTCGCCAGATACGCGACCTCGTCCTCATTCTCTTCTTCGTTCTCTTCCTCATCGGCCTCATCCGGCATCGCCTGTTCTACCAGGCCTGGATTAATGGGCCGCTTGATGGCCACACCCAGCTGCCGAAAACCTTCCGTCTGCGCGATCAGGTTGCCCCGCCCTTCCGCCAGCTTTTGCATTGCCTGTCGGTAGCTGTCTCGGGCCTTATCGAGGTTTTGCCCCATTGCTGACATATCGTCGACAAACAGGCGCATTTTGTCATAGAGCTTAGCCGCTCTGTCAGCAATACGCTGGGCATGACGGCTTTGATGCTCATAGCGCCACAGATTATTGATGGTACGCAGCGCCACCAGCAGCGTGGTCGGGCTGACCAACATGATGTTCTGACCCAGCGCCTCGTTAATCAGTTCCGGCTGCCGGTCGATCGCGACCAGAAAAGCCGGTTCAACAGGAATAAACATCAGCACATAGTCCAGCGAGCGCAGACCCGGCAGCTGCTGATAATCTTTACGGCTCAGCAGGCGAATATGGCTGCGAATGGCGGCAACGTGCTCACCGATAGCGGTTTCACGCGTGGCCTCGTCTTCGCCATTAAAATAGCGTTCGTAAGCGACCAGCGTCATTTTGGCGTCGATAACCACATCTTTACCCTGCGGCAGGCGCACGATAACGTCCGGCTGCATACGGGCGTTGTGCTCCAGCTGAATATTGACCTGCGTTTCATATTCGTGCCCTTCCCGCAGGCCCGACGCTTCCAGCACGCGGCTGAGCACGACTTCACCCCAGTTTCCCTGCATCTTGTTGTCGCCCTTCAGGGCCTTGGTCAGGTTAATCGCTTCCTGCGCCATTTGGGCATTAAGCTGCTGCAGATGACGAATTTCATGGGAAAGCGTATGGCGCTCGCGTGCCTCCTGGCCAAAGCCTTCCTGCACCTGACGACGAAAGCCGTCCAGCTGTTCGCGCAGGGGCGAGAGCAACCCGTCCAGGCTCTGACGATTCTGCTCATCGACGCGGCGGTTGCTGTGTTCGAAAATACGGTTGGCAAGGTGTTCAAACTGCGCGTTCAGCCGCTGCTCGCTGTTGACCAGCAGGCGCTGTTTCTCTTCTGCCGCCATTCTGCTCTCTTCAAGCCGAATAGTGACTTCACGCAGCTCTGCCTCTTGTGCGCTGTTAATTTCCAGCTGCGTACGCAGTTCGCGCGCCAGCTGCTCGGCCTCGCCTCGCCAGTGGTCAAGCTGGGTAAGCTTTTCCTGTGCGGCCGCGAGCGAGCCGTGAAGTTGACGCAGCTCCAGCTCCTGCTGTTTCTGCGCCTGCTGTTGCTGGTTCTGTTGTAGCGTCAGGCGATCGCGCTCCTGCTTCAGCTGCTCGGTAGCCTGCAGCAACAGCCTGCGCTCTGTTTCCTGATGCGCCGTGCGCTGCTGGTTTTGATACCAGGCAATAAGCCAGCCGACCAACGCGCCCGCCAGGCCTGAGCCTATGCCGTAACCGATTATTGCATCCACGCCCCTTCCCCCTCCGGACTGCTCTGGCAGAAAAGGTAAGGGCAGGCTGTAGCAATGTCGAGCTAAAAAGCGTGAGGTGATGGGACAGAGAAGGTTTTCAGCGGGATGTCAGAGACGGCTCGAAAAATTAACCGCCTCTGGTGCAACAAGATGTCATTAAGGGAGGCGCGCTCCCTCAGGGATGGATGACACAATTAGCCACACTTCTTCCGACCACTACAGCAGACGACGAGCCGCTTCAACCACGATGCGTACCGCATCGCTTTCCGTTTTTTTCATGGTTTCCGCATCAGGAATTTCCTGTTGGGTACGGTTTACAATCACGCCGGCTACCATCCCGGCACGCAGGCCCTGGCTGGCACACATGGTCAGCAACGTGGCGGATTCCATCTCGTAGTTCAGCACGCCCATTTGCTGCCACTCTTTCATCGAGTTTTGGAAACGGCTCACCACGCGACCAGAAAAGGTGTCGTAACGTTCCTGTCCCGGATAAAAGGTGTCGGAAGAGGCGGTAATACCGATGTGCGTGGTCGCGCCAAGCGCTTTTGCCGCTTCTACCAGCGCGGTAGTGCAGGTGAAATCGGCAACGGCCGGGAACTCCAGCGGCGCAAAGTGCAGGCTCGCCCCGTCCAGACGCACGGAACCTGTGGTCACAAGCACATCACCCACGTTAATCCCTGGCTGGATAGCGCCGGTAGTCCCCACGCGCAGGAAAGTGCGGATGCCCAGCTGAGCCAGCTCTTCTACCGCGATAGAAGTGGAAGGGCCACCAATTCCGGTTGAGCAGACGATAATGGCCTTGCCGTCGATATCGGCGCGCCACGTAGTGAATTCGCGGTGCGACGCCAGCTGAACCGGATTATCCATCAGCGCGGCAATCTTTTTAACGCGCTCGGGGTCGCCTGGCACAATGGCAAGAGTGGCGCCCTGAAGGTCGGATTTGGTTAAACCCAGGTGAAAAACGTCTGATTGTGCCATGACTGTATCCTGTAATAAAAAAGCGATGAGGCGCTTACAGTAGCGCAATGCTGAATGAATTTATGTGAGTGAATTCACCTTGGGTAATGAAAGTTACATTCGTAACGCTGCAAACCGTGATTGAAATCACACAAAAAGACTTTTCCGCACGAAACGCGCTGTCAGAAACCAACGACCCCGTCAAAGATGACAGGCTGACCTTTACCCGATCGAAACGTAATCCTGGCTATAGTTAGCTGATTGCGCTACTGCATGTATGGAGAGGACAATGAAAAGCGACGATAATCCGACTCAAACACTGAGCAATAAGGGATTCGCTCCTGCGGTATCACCTGCCGCATCGACCACCCTCATTACCGACAGCGCCGATATCGTTTGCGGCGAAACGTCAATTCCGACGCAGGGCGAGAACATGCCCGCTTTCCACGCCAGACCTCGCCATGCCGACGGCCCGCTGCCGGTCGTGCTGGTGGTGCAGGAAATTTTTGGCGTGCATGAACATATTCGCGATATTTGTAGACGCCTGGCGACAGAAGGCTATCTGGCCGTCGCCCCCGAGCTTTATTTCCGCGAGGGCGATCCTGACGAGTACAATGATATCCCCACGCTGTTTAAAGAGCTGGTCAGCAAGGTTCCGGATAGTCAGGTACTGGCCGATCTGGATCACGTAGCTAACTGGGCGTCGCGACATGGCGGCGACATGCGCAATATGGCGATTACCGGCTTTTGCTGGGGCGGCCGCATAACCTGGCTTTACGCTGCGCATAATCCTCAGCTGAAAGCGGGTGTCGCCTGGTACGGCAAGCTGGTAGGGGATAAAACGTTGCAGCAGCAAAAGCATCCTGTGGACGTTGCGGTTGATATTAACGCACCGGTACTGGGGCTTTACGGCGCGCTCGACGAGAGCATTCCGCAGGAGAGCGTGGAAACCATGCGTCAGGCACTGCGGGCGGCCAACGCTAACTCGGAAATCGTGGTTTATCCCGAGGCCGGTCACGCTTTTAACGCCGATTATCGTCCCAGCTACCATGAAGAATCGGCCAAAGATGGCTGGCAGCGTATGCTGACCTGGTTCAAACAGCACGGCGTCAGCTAACGCAGAAGGCATCGCCTGCGGCCCGCCCTGACCGGCGGGCTTTTTTATGCCGCTTCTGCTTAGGGTGCCTCATCGTCTGCGATAAATGATGCCCCAGGAAACAAAGCATTCTCCATTTGGAAAGGCCAAATACCGCCGGGTAGCAAAAAAGGGACGCACGAGCGCCCCAGCACCCCTACAGAAATCAGACGGTGGCCTTGCGCAAATGACGGGCGGCTTCCACCATGTTAGCCAGCGCCTGTCGGGTTTCTGGCCAGCCGCGCGTTTTCAGACCACAGTCCGGGTTCACCCACAGGCGCTCTACCGGCACACGCTTCGCCGCTTTCAGCAACAGCGCCTCTATCCACTCCACGCTCGGCACGTTCGGTGAGTGAATATCGTAAACGCCCGGGCCGATTTCGTTCGGGTAATCAAATTCCTCAAACGATTCCAGCAGTTCCATATCAGAACGTGAGGTTTCAATAGTGATCACGTCCGCATCCAGCGCGGCAATGGACGCCATGATGTCGTTAAATTCGCAATAGCACATATGAGTGTGGATTTGGGTCGCGTCCTGCGCCACGGCGGCAGTCAGGCGAAACGCTTCCACGGCCCATTCCAGCCAGGCAGCCCAGCCTGACTGGCGCAGCGGCAGCCCTTCACGTAGCGCCGGTTCATCGATCTGAATAATGCCGATACCGGCTTTTTGCAGATCGTCCACTTCGTCCCGCAGAGCCAGCGCGATCTGCTTAGCGAGGGTTTCACGCGGCACGTCCTCACGAGGGAACGACCAGCAAAGGATTGTGACCGGGCCGGTCAACATGCCTTTACCGGCTTGTCGGTCAGCGACTGCGCATATTTTGCCCATTCGACGGTAATGGCTTTTGGACGGCTTACGTCGCCAACAATGATCGGCGGCTTTACGCAGCGGGAGCCATAGCTCTGTACCCAGCCATTTTGCGTAAAGGCAAAACCGTCCAGGTTTTCACCAAAGTATTCCACCATGTCGTTGCGCTCGGCTTCCCCGTGGACCAGCACGTCCAGCCCCAGCCGCTCCTGTTCCGCAATCGCCTGTTTAATATGTTCAGCGATGCCGGTACGGTAGTTTCTTCTGTCCACCCGCCCCTGCCGGAAATCCAGACGCAGGCTGCGGATTTCGGCAGTCTGCGGGAAAGAACCAATCGTGGTGGTTGGCCAGATGGGCAGTCGGAAGCGCTGGCGCTGGGCTTGCGCACGCGCTATATAGGGGCTTTCACGCTCGCTGTCCTGAGCAGTAATAGCGGCGAGACGTTTGCTCACGGCATCGCTATGTACGCGAGCAGAGTTACGACGAGCGCGTATTGGCGCACTCCAGGCTTCCAGCAACTGCGCATTGTTCTGGTTTAACGCGGCACTCAGCAAAGCCAGTTCATGGCATTTCTGCAGCGCGAAAGCGAACCAGCTTTTCGTCTCCTCGTCCAGACGGGTTTCGGTGCTTAAATCAATGGGACTGTGCAGCAATGAGCAGGAAGTGCCGATCCATAACCGCTGACGTTTGCTGACCAGCGTCTGTAGACGCGAAAACCAGCTGCTGAGATCGGCGCGCCAGACATTGCGGCCGTTGATCACACCAACGGAAAGCAGCCAGTCGGCCGGTACTTTGGCATTAAGCACCGCGATATCATCTTTTCCGTGCACCAGATCGACATGCAGTCCCTGCACCGGCAGCTTAACGATTGTGTCCAGACTGGTGCTAACGCTTTCAAAATAGGTTGTCAGCAACAGTTTGGTTTGCCCTTCCAGCGCCTCGTAGGCCGGTTTAAAAGCGTTCAGCCAGGCCTGCGGCAGCTCCAATACCAGCGCTGGCTCATCAATCTGTACCCATTCGATATCGCGCTTCGCCAGTTCGCTCAAAACCTGCTGATACACCGGCAGAATATCTTTTAACAGGCTAAGGCGGTCGAACGGCTCGCCTTTGACTTTGCCCAGCCATAAATAAGTGACCGGCCCAAGCAGCACTGGCTTCACTTTATGGCCCAGCGCCTGTGCTTCATCCACTTCGTCCAGGATTTGCGTCCAGTTAAGCGTAAACTGCTGGCCTTTGGTGAACTCCGGTACCATATAGTGATAATTAGTATTAAACCATTTGGTCATTTCGGCCGCAGCCGCAGGCTCGCCGGTTGGCGCACGGCCACGTCCCAGACGGAATAACGTATCCAGATCGACAGAGCCATCTTTATTTTGATGGCGGGCGGGCACGTTGCCCAGCAGCAGACTGGTGGTCAGCACATGATCGTACCAGGCAAAATCGCCAACGGGCACCAAGTCTACTCCGGCCTGTTTCTGTTGCTCCCAGTGGCGCGCGCGCAGCTCGCGACCTGTGGCCAACAGGGCTTCCTGGGGTATCTTGCCTGCCCAATAGCTTTCCTGCGCCTTTTTCAGTTCCCGGTGCAACCCAACACGGGGGAAGCCGAGCGTATGGTTTAAAATAGTCATCAATGCGTTCCTCAGTTACCGCCCGCCGTTGTGGCAATCGGGGTTTTAGACGTCCAGATGTTTACACATCTATAATCCGCAGGTACTGTATTGACCACAAGCGCAAATTGTTCACTGTCGATGTGAAGGACTCTCATGATCGAACTCAAACACCTGCGAACGCTGCAAGCGCTGCGCAACAGCGGTTCGCTGGCCGCCGCCGCCGCTCAGCTTCATCAGACGCAGTCGGCCCTGTCCCATCAGTTCAGCGATTTAGAGCAGCGCCTGGGGTTCCGCCTGTTTGTGCGTAAAAGCCAGCCGCTGCGCTTTACGCCGCAGGGTGAAATTTTGCTGCAGCTTGCCGAGCAGGTACTACCGCAGATCCAGCATGCGTTACAGGCGTGCCACGAACCGCATCAGGCCACGCTACGTATCGCTATTGAGTGCCACAGCTGTATTCAATGGCTGACGCCAGCGCTGAATAATTTTCGCCAGAGCTGGCCACAAGTGGTTATGGACTTTAAGTCCGGGGTAACTTTCGATCCTCAGCCCGCGCTTCAACAGGGTGAACTGGATGTGGTGTTGACGTCCGATATTTTGCCGCGCAGCGGGCTGTTCTATTCGCCGATGTTTGATTTTGAGGTGCGGCTGGTGCTGGCGCCCGATCATCCGCTGGCACAGGTTGACCATATTTCTCCTGCCGATCTGGCCAGCGAAGTGCTGATGATTTATCCGGTGCAGCGCCAGCGCCTGGATATCTGGCGCCATTTTTTGCAGCCTGCAGGCGTCAGCCCGGCGTTAAAAAACGTGGACAATACGCTGTTATTGATTCAGATGGTGTCGGCAGGTATGGGTATTGCCGCCCTGCCACACTGGGTGGTGGAGAGCTTCGAGCACCAGGGGCTGGTTGTCACCAAAACGCTGGGACAGGGCTTATGGAGCCGTTTATACGCCGCCGTGCGCGATGGCGAACAGCGTCAGGCGGTAGTGGAAGCCTTTATCCGTTCTGCCCGACAGCACGCCTGCGAGCACCTGCCGCTGGTCAGAGATGCGTCCGCACCCGGCACGCCGCTACCGATTTCCCTGAGCCACTCCTGAGCGCCCCGTCCCGACTGGCGCTTACTTTTGCGCGGCGTTGCAGCCGCACTCGTGTCATACACGGGCTGCACGCCTTTTTGCTAACGGTATTCCTTTATCCAGCGCCATTTGTCTCTATAATGCGGCCAACGATCCTGAACCCATGAGATTTTTATGACCAATAATGACGTTTTGCGCAGTGTGCGCTACATGCTGAGCCTGAGCGATGCTCAGATGGTGGGCATCCTGGCGCTGGCGGAAAGTGAAGTCAGCGAAGCGGAAATGCAAAGCTTCCTGAAAAAAGAAGATGAAGCGGGCTTTCGCGCCTGTCCGGACGTGCTAATGGGCTATTTCCTGAACGGATTGATTTTCCAACGCCGTGGCAAAAGCGAAGAGGCGCCAGCCCCTTCTATCGAACGCAAGATGACGAATAATATTATTATTAAAAAACTGCGCATCGCTTTCGATTTAAAAACGACGGATATTATCGACGTCCTTAAAACGGTTGACTTTGCTGTAGGCCAGTCTGAAATTGGCGCTATTTTCCGTAAGCCGGGTCATAAAAACTATCGTGAATGCGGCGATCAGATTTTAAGGAATTTCCTGAAAGGGATGACGATAAAATTACGCCCTGCCCCGGCGAAAAAAGCTTAAAGCGTGTGCAGCCTCCGGGCTGCCTGCCAGCAAGTGTGCTCACGATAATGTCTCCCCTCTTCTTCCCGACAGCTTAAATCCACCCTCATAATATCTATCCGGCATTTACGCACTGTAAATACGTAAGTCATGAAAAAGCATTTATTATGAGAAAACTTGATAATAATGAAGTCGACTTTATTAGCGGCACGGGCAAAATTCAGGCTGCCACCGTAATTATTTCCAGCTCGCCCTCCACTTTTGTAAAATAGTTCTGCTGTCAGGCAGGGGCTAAACCGACGAACGGGTAAGGAGAGCAAAAGCAGAGACGGGCCGCGTATTGGTAAATACGATTGAGAAAAATATTAAGCTGCCGATGAGTAAAATAGCGACCTTGCAGGATTGATAACCGGCTAAACAGCCACGTTAAGCAGGACGTGATATACCCTGCTTAACGTTATGTTATTTCCGGATCACCCAGTGCCGGTGCACCCACAGCGACGCGAAAATCACCGCCGCGCCGACGATAAAGCTCGGCCAGTGCGGCTGCTGCTGCCAGATAGCCAGGTTAACCAGCAAGCCCGCCGGCACGTGCATGTTATTCATAATGCCCAGCGTGCCGGCATCAACCTGTGTCGCACCATAGTTCCACATAAAGTAGCCTAACCCGGAGGCCACTACCCCAAGCCAGATCAGAATGCTCCATTGCAGCGTCGTGGTCGGCAGCTTTTGTGGATTCCCCCACAGGCACCAGGCGATAACGGCGATCAGCGCCGCGCCCATATAGAACCAGGAAAAAGCAACGTGCTGCGGCATCGGCCGCGTTTCCTGCAGGCGCTTGTAGCCCACCATCCCCACGGCAAAACAAATATTGGCCAGCTGTACCAGCAGCAGGCCAAACCAGAAGTGGTCGCTGACTTTGTCATAACGAATGATCGCCGCACCGGCCACGGCCAGCAGCGCACTCAGCGCATAGCCGGGACGAATACCGCGTCCACTCATCAGATCATAAATCAGGGTGATATAGAGCGGCGTCATAACCGTAAACAGCAGCAGCTCAGAAACGCTAAGGTAGAGATAAGCCTCAAAGCTGAACAGATACATGATGCCCAGCTGGAGCGCGCCTACGGCCATATAAAGCAGCAGCGTGGACGGGCGGTAACCGCGCCAGCGTAGAAAAGGCAGGAAAACCACGGCGGCCAGCAGCAGGCGGACCAACACGGAAAAGACGCTGTCTACCTGACCAGCCAGATATTCGCCAATAAGGCTGAAGGAAAAGGCCCACAGGACAGTGGTTATTATCAATAAGATCACGATAAAAACTCAATAGTAAAAAGTGGGCACAGTGTAGCGAAATCACCCTGACGACGGGAAAATATCTGGTTTACATCTGCTCATTAAGTGCGCAACCCAATATGGGCGGCCAAATTAAGTGAAACGGCTCACACTCTTTTCAACCGTTACCAAAAGCATTAAGAGAAGCGTGCCGCATAAATCATCTTACTGTCATAAAAATGTAACATTTGAGTTCTCTTTCACAGCGAAGCCGCCTTTTTTCTTTTAGGCTCTGTCCGCGACATCTCATAGCTATTATCGGTTGCTCCATCACGCAAAAAAGCAAATATAAATTGCCATCGGAGGCTCTTATGTTATCTGTCTTTAAACCTGCGGCGCATCGAACGCGCGTCAACACCAGTGAGATCGACCCGCTTTATCGGAAATTACGCTGGCAGATATTTTTTGGCATTTTCTTCGGTTATGCAGCCTATTACTTGGTTCGGAAAAACTTTGCCCTGGCAATACCTTCACTCATCGAACAGGGGTTTTCACGAGGCGACCTGGGCTTTGCGCTTTCAGGTATTTCCATCGCTTATGGTTTTTCTAAATTTATTATGGGTTCCGTTTCTGACCGCTCTAATCCACGCTACTTTTTGCCCGCGGGATTAATTCTGGCCGCGCTGGTCATGCTATTTATGGGGTTCGTTCCCTGGGCCACCTCCAGCATTGCCGTCATGTTTGTGCTGCTGTTTGTATGCGGCTGGTTTCAGGGCATGGGCTGGCCGCCCTGTGGGCGTACCATGGTGCACTGGTGGTCACACAAGGAGCGCGGCGGCATTGTTTCCGTCTGGAACTGCGCGCACAACGTCGGGGGCGGCCTGCCTCCGCTGCTGTTTTTGCTGGGGATGTACTGGTTTAACGACTGGAAAGCGTCCTTCTATATGCCTGCTTTCGCCGCCATCCTGGTAGCCGTCATCGCCTTTGCGCTCATGCGTGATACGCCGCAGTCCTGCGGCTTGCCGCCCATAGAAGAGTATAAAAACGATTATCCGCCTGATTACGATAAGAGCCAGGAAGAGGAACTGACTGCCAAACAAATTTTCATGCAGTACGTATTACCCAACCGGCTGCTTTGGTATATCGCGCTGGCTAACGTTTTTGTTTACCTGTTGCGCTACGGCATTCTCGACTGGTCGCCCACCTATTTAAAAGAGGTGAAGCACTTTACGCTGGATAAATCTTCCTGGGCCTACTTTCTTTATGAGTATGCCGGTATCCCCGGCACGCTGCTGTGCGGCTGGATGTCCGACAAGGTATTTAAAGGAAATCGTGGCGCGACGGGCGTCTTCTTTATGCTGCTGGTAACGCTGGCGACGATAGTGTACTGGCTGAACCCGCCCGGCAATCCGGCTGTGGATATGGGCTGCATGATCGTGATTGGCTTCCTGATTTATGGGCCAGTTATGCTGATTGGGCTGCATGCTCTGGAGCTGGCTCCGAAGAAGGCAGCGGGAACGGCGGCGGGCTTTACTGGCCTGTTCGGCTATCTCGGCGGCTCGGTGGCCGCCAGCGCTATCGTAGGCTACACCGTAGATTATTTCGGCTGGGACGGCGGCTTTATCGTCATGATCGGCGGCGGCGTGCTGGCCGTTGTCCTGCTGGTCATCACCATGTTGAGCGAACACAAGCACGGGAAAGGAGCAACGCAATGAAAAAGCTGATAAGCATGCTGCTGCTGAGCGCTTCACTTAGCGCCACAGCTGCGGACACGCATAAAATCGTTATTGCCCATCGCGGCGCCAGTGGCTACCTGCCAGAACATACTCTTCCCGCCAAAGCGATGGCTTACGCCCAGGGATCCGATTTCCTCGAGCAGGATCTGGTGATGACACGCGACGATCAACTGGTGGTGCTGCACGATCATTATCTGGATCGCGTGACGGATGTAGCGGAGCGTTACCCCGATCGTGCCAGAAAGGATGGACGTTACTACGCCATCGACTTCACGCTGGCCGAAATCAAAGGGCTCCATTTTACTGAAGGCTTTACGCTGAAAGACGGTAAAAAAGTGCAGACTTATCCACAGCGCTTTCCCGCAGGCAAATCGGACTTCCACGTGCACACCTTTGCTGAAGAAATTGAGTTTATTCAGGGCCTGAATCACTCGACCGGCAAAAATATCGGCCTTTATACCGAAATCAAATCGCCCTGGTTCCATCGTCAGGAGGGTAAGGATATTTCGGCAAAAGTACTGGATGTGCTTAAGCAGTATGGCTATGCCTCGAAAAGCGACAATGTCTATCTGCAATGCTTTGACTATAACGAAATCAAGCGCATTAAGACGGAACTGGAACCGCAGAGGGGCATGAACCTTAAGCTGGTACAGCTGATTACCGAAACGGACTCGAAAGAGACGCAGGAGCAGCAAAACGGTAAATGGGTCAATTACAGCTATGACTGGATGCTGCAGCCCGGCGCGATGAAAACGCTGGCCCGCTATGTAGACGGTGTCGGTCCTGACTACCACATGCTGGTTGCTGAGGAGTCGACCAAAGGTGTAATTCACTTTACGCCGCTGGTAAAAGAGGCACATCAGAACGGATTGGTGGTGCACCCTTATACCGTACGGGCCGATCGGCTGCCTGACTGGGTGACTAGCGTTGACGAGCTTTACGACGCGCTTTATTACCAGGCGGGCGTAGACGGTCTCTTTACTGACTTCCCGGACAAGGCCGTACACTTTCTGAACCGATAAACATGGCCGCCTCTGTGCCAGAGGCGGCTTTTGTCAGCTTCAGACGTTATAGAGTTTGCGCAGATAGTTCGGCACCGCGTTATCCGCGTTGGTGCCGATCACTTCCAGTTCCGGCAGCAGATCCTTCAGGCGCTGGTGCGAGTTGCTCATGATGCAGCCTTTGCCCGCCATGTTCAGCATCTCTTTGTCGTTCATGCCGTCGCCAAAAGAGATGCACTCTTCCAGCGTAAAGCCCAGCAGGCCGGAAACCGCATCCAGCGCGTGGCCTTTGGAAACGCCGCCCGCCATCACTTCCAGACAGGTCGGCAGCGAGAAGCTGACGTTGACGCGATCGCCCCAGCGCGCCATCAGCGCTTCTTCCAGCGGGACGAGCAGTTCCGGCTTAGCGCAGGTAAAGAACACTTTGCTGATGCCGTCGGTTGGCAGCGAATCCGGCTGATAGGTCTGGTAGTTAAAATCAGACTCGCGGAAAAAATCCATTTCCTCCGGGCGATGGCGGTTAAGGAACCACTCTTCATCGCGATAGACGTTGGTATAGATATCCGGGTGGCTGTGATGCAGGGCAAAAAGTTCACGAGCGATATCTTCTTCCAGGTTGTGGCTGAAGATCAGCTCGCCTGCGGTATTGTGCACGCGTGCGCCGTTCGAAGTAATCATATAGGCATCAATACCGAGGCTGTCGCGCATCTGTCCGACATCAATGTGATGACGACCGGTAGCGAACACAAAATGAATGCCCTTCTGCGTCAGCAGCTGGAGCGTTTCACGGGCGAAAGCGGATAAACGGTGATCCGGCGACAGCAGCGTGCCGTCGAGATCGGAAGCAACAATCGGGTACATAAAACCTCTGTCAATGGTGAGATACGGTTGCTATATCTGAGCAGTAATATCAGGGATGCCGGGCAAAAAATGCCGTAATGGCCTCCAGCGCTTCGGCACGCATACTGTCTTTTTCAAACAAGATCTCATGACGCGCACCTGCGATAGTCAGCGGGCCCTCGCAAGGGTTTCCCGCCGCTTTCATGGCCTGATAAAAGAGATCCTGCGCGCGGTTATCCACCACTTTTTCCGCGCCGGCCTGTAACAGCAGCAGCGGTGTTTTAATCTCTTTTGCCTGAGCCAGAATGTTTTTTCCGGCCAGAATCCCTTCTCTGACCCAATGATAAGTCGGCCCACCAACACGCAATGCCGGATCGTCGGCGTAAAAGCGCAGATTACGCCGATACCGCTCGCGGCTGTGGGTCAGCTGGTTCATACCAAACGGCCTCGGCTGCCACTGGCCAGTGCCTGCCGCATAGCCGTCGCGCACCAGCGGGCGTTTTTCCGCCCAGTTCAAAATACAGTGCGTCATCCACAGCGGCATCGGCAGAAAAATACCGAACATCGGTGCGGCCAGCGCCACAGCGTTAAAGGCCAGCGGTTGCCGGGCCAGCATCAGCGTCAGGATCGCGCCGCCCATCGAATGCGCCAGCGCATAACGATGCTGGTAATGGCGGCGGTGGATCGCGTTCAGATAAAGCGTTTCCAGATCTTCGACATAGTGATCAAACAGCTCTACATGGCCGCGATGCGTATCCTGTAGCAGCCTACCGGAACGGCCCTGTCCGCGATGATCGACAATAATCACATCATAACCGCAGTGAAACAGGTCATAAGCCAGCTCCGGATATTTTACGTAGCTTTCAATACGTCCCGGACAAATCAGGATAACGCGGCTGTGTTGCGGTGACGTGAAGCGGACGTAGCGAATAGGGACATCCTCCACGCCGATGAATTCGTCTTCTTCCCGTCGCCGCCAGAAGTCCAGCAGCGGGCCGGTGGCGAAAGCGGCAAACGCTTTTTCACGATTTCGCCAGCCATGCTTTTTCATTGACCCGACCTCCGCTTTTTTCATTCCACGCGGCCCATAGCCTGCGCCGCCGCAATGGCGTATTGTGTCATACTTCTGCGCTATCAGGGAGCCTGACCCAATGACCATCCAATGGTGGCTGGCCTATCTTTTGACGACCAGCATCTTAAGCCTTTCGCCGGGTTCCGGCGCAATCAATACCATGAGCACCGGCATCAGCCATGGCTATCGCGGCGCGGCGGCCTCCATTTCCGGCCTGCAGGTCGGGCTGGCGATGCATATTGTGCTGGTTGGTATCGGCCTGGGCGCGCTGTTTTCTCAATCCGTGCTGGCTTTCGAGGTGCTGAAATGGGCGGGCGCGGCTTACCTGATCTGGCTGGGTATCCAGCAGTGGCGATCGGCAGGCGCGATAGATCTTCAGGCAGTTGCCAAAGCGATGCCGCGCCGCAAGCTGTTTAAGCGAGCGGTACTGGTTAACCTCACCAACCCGAAAAGCATCGTTTTTCTGGCGGCGCTTTTTCCGCAATTTATTCTCCCTCACCAACCGCAGGCGATGCAGTATCTGGTTCTGGGCGTCACTACGGTCGTGGTCGATATCATCGTGATGATTGGCTACGCCACGCTGGCGCAGCGGATCGCGGCCTGGATTAAAGGGCCAAAGCAGATGAAGCTGTTAAATCGCCTGTTTGGCGGCATGTTTATGGCGGTAGGCGCGCTGTTGGCCTGTGCCAGACGCATTGCCTGATGGCGTGAGCGCTTACGCGGGAACACCTCTGTCTTAGCCCTTTCCTCATTCTCCCGGCTCGCCGGCGAATGAGGCTTTACTTCGCTCGGGTCAGCCTATTCTTCGCCGTCAACGTGCTCGCGAATCATCACCATAAAAGGTTTGCCGAACCTTTCCAGCTTGCGCTGGCCCACGCCATTGACGCTCAGCATTTCTGAGGCGGTCAGCGGCATCTGCTCGGCCATTTCTATCAGCGTGGCATCGTTAAACACCACGTAAGGCGGAATGTTCTCTTCATCGGCGATGGCTTTACGCAGCTTGCGCAGCTTGGCAAACAGCTTGCGATCGTAGTTGCCGCCGAAGGTTTTCTGACTGCCGCCGCGCGGCTTGACGCTAACCATACGCGGTACCGCCAGCAGTAGCGGCGTTTCGCCACGCAGCAGAGGACGCGCCGCTTCCGTCAGCTGTACCGCGGAATGCATCGCAATATTTTGCGTCGCAAACCCCAGATGGATGAGCTGACGGATGACGCTTATCCAGTGCTCGTGGCTCTGATCGCGACCAATACCATAAACCGGCAGTTTGTCGTGCTGCATATCACGAATACGCTGGTTGTTGGCGCCACGCAGGACTTCCACCACGTATCCCATCCCAAACCGCTGGCCGACGCGATAAATGCAGGAAAGCGCTTTTTGCGCTTCTACCGTGCCGTCATAACGGCGCGGCGGATCGAGACAGATATCGCAGTTATCGCAGGGCTGCTGGCGCCCTTCGCCAAAGTAGTTCAGCAACACCAGACGGCGACAGGTTTGCGCTTCCGCAAAGGCGCCCATTGCGTTCAGCTTGTGACGTTCAATATCCTGCAGCGGCCCCGGTGCCTTTTCTTCCAGACAGCGGCGCAGCCAGGCCATATCGGCCGGATCATAGAGCATCAGTGCTTCTGCTGGCAGCCCGTCGCGACCGGCACGGCCCGTTTCCTGATAGTAAGATTCGATATTGCGCGGGATATCAAAGTGCACCACAAAGCGTACGTTAGGCTTGTTGATGCCCATTCCGAAAGCCACCGTGGCGACGACAATTTGTAGATCGTCGCGCTGGAAGGCTTCCTGCACGCGGGCACGATGGACGTTGTCCATCCCGGCATGATAAGCACCTACGCTCAGGCCGCGGCTTTGCAGACGCGCGGCGGTATCTTCCACTTTTGCCCGGCTGTTGCAGTAGATGATGCCACATTTGCCGCGCTGGTCCTGCACGTAGCGGATCAGCTGCTCGGTGGGCTTGAATTTTTCCACCAGGGTGTAGCGGATATTGGGACGGTCAAAGCTGCTGACCTGAATCAGCGGATCGTCAAGCTGTAGCAGACGCGCGATATCGTTACGGGTGGTTTCATCAGCGGTGGCGGTCAGCGCCATCACCGGGACGTCCGGCAGCCGCTGACGTAGCTGGCCTAACGCGCCGTATTCAGGTCGGAAATCGTGGCCCCATTGTGAAATACAGTGGGCTTCATCCACCGCCAGCATCGCCGGATTCCAGTGCGCCAGATTGTCCAGGAAGTTATCCATCATCAGGCGCTCGGGCGCGATATAAAGCAGCTTGATGCGTCCCGTGCGGCAGCCTGCAAAGACCTCTTGCTGCTCTTCCCGCGTCTGCGTCGAGTTCAGGCAGGCGGCGGCCACGCCGTTCGCCAGCAGCTGGTCGACCTGATCCTTCATCAATGAGATAAGCGGCGACACCACCAGCGTCAGCCCGTCGCGCACCAGCGCCGGGATCTGGTAGCAAAGCGATTTACCGCCGCCGGTCGGCATGACCACCAGACAGTCACGCCCTTTCAGCGACGCCTGAATAATGGTTTGCTGCCCCGGACGAAATTGCTGGTAGCCAAAGGTTTCTTGCAAAACCTGTTGCGTCAGCATCTCCTGATTGATCACTGCAGCCGTAGACACGTGTACTCCAACTTGATGGCGGGCAGCGCGTGATGGCCACCCGAAAAGCATTAAAACAGGTCGTTCAGAATGACGCCGACGCCGACCCTGGTCTGGCGGTGGTTATAGTCAATCAGTGATTCACCATAGCCGCTAAAGACTTGCGTATAGAAACGGACATGCTCGGTAAGCGGATAGCTCCAGCCAGCCTGCGCGCCGCCAAAGCCGCTGTTCCAGTTATAGTTGCCCTGAAGGCTAAAGATACTTTCGCCCAGCTGATAGCCGACCGTGAGGCGATAATACCCCATGTATTTGGTGATATCAGGGTTATCGTCATTATTTTCGCTTTCTGGAAGACGGTACCAGGGTTTGGCTTCTACCATCCAGTTACCGTTCTGCGCCATCAGGCGGGCGTAAACGCGGTTCCAGCTGCGGGAGGTGGGCTCTGAGCGGCCGTTAGACTGATGGTTCAGGCCCATTTCCACGTCACGCAACGTCCAGCCGGCGAAGCTATAATCGGTGGCCCAGCCCAGGAAAACCTGCGGCTGATAGTCCGTTTCACGGAACGGCGACGACGCGCCACGATTGGAAAGCTGCCACCAGGAAGACTGAGTATAGGAGGCGGCAAGCACCGAGTTTTCGCCTAAAATGCCGCGCCAGAGAGGAAAGGCCAGGCTCAGCTGGAATTTTACCTCATCGTGCTTCGCCTTATTCGACCAGTTATAGGAATCAATCGCCTCTTTATTGATATTGCTGGTATCGGTATAGAGCAGGTAGTTGCTTTCATAAGGAAAAAGCACAAAAGGGTTGTCATGCTTTTCCAGAAGATTAGCAATAATACTGCCGCGCACCGCGGGCTGGTCATGCACCTCTGTGACCTGAGCTTCTTGCGCCAGGGCCAGGCAGGGGAAAAGGAGCGCTGCAGCCAGCGGGCCTTTCAGCATCGACATAAGATTCTCCAGAACTGATAAGGGTGATGGATAAAAAGCACGCCATTCTACACAGAATTACTGGCCGGCATTAGTGCTGTTTTTGTAAAGTAAACGGCTCGTTAATTGCAGCTAAAAATAGTCAGTCTGATAAGCGACTTACGTTGTAAAGGAATTTTACTATGACCTCATCTGCGCCGCTCGATCGGCAGGCCGCTCGCCGCCTGATTGGCGAAATTTTTGTTTATGATATGCCTTTTAACCGTACGCTTGGCCTGACGCTGGACCGGCTGGAACCGGATTATGCGGAGTTGAGCTTCGCTAACCAGCCGCAGCTGGTAGGTAACATCGCACAGAAAATTCTGCACGGCGGCGTCATTGCGGCCGTTCTGGATGTGGCAGCCGGTCTGGTCTGCGTCAGCAGTTCGCTCACCCGGCAGGAAACCATTACGGAAGAAGAGCTGCGGCAGCGTCTGTCGCGGATGGGCACTATCGATCTACGGGTAGACTATCTGCGGCCGGGCCGTGGCGAACGCTTTATCGCTACCAGCAGCCTGCTGCGCGGCGGTAATAAAGTCGCGGTCGCGCGGGTTGAGCTGCATAATGACGCTGGCCTTTATATCGCCAGCACCACGGCAACCTATCTGGTAGGTTAATTCTCCAACGTTAGCGGAGTGACGTTTCATGGATGCGCAGCAAACTCGGCAGGGTATTTTTTTTGCTCTCGGCGCTTATTTTATCTGGGGCATAGCGCCTGCCTATTTCAAACTTCTTCAGCAGGTCGCGCCAGGCGAAATTATGACCCATCGGGTAATTTGGTCATTCTTTTTTATGCTGTTGCTGCTGAGCGTCAGCCGTAGCTGGGGCAAAGTCAAAGCGATCTTCAAAACGCCGAAAAAAGTGCTGCTGCTGGCGGTTTCCGCCACGCTGGTGTGCAGCAACTGGCTCATTTTTATCTGGGCGGTAAATAACCAGCATATTCTGGAAGCCAGCCTGGGCTACTTTATTAATCCGTTACTGAACGTGCTGGTAGGGATGCTGTTTCTCGGCGAACGTTTCCGGCGCCTGCAATGGCTGGCGGTCGCGCTGGCCGCCTGCGGTGTTATTATCCAGCTGTGGAAGTTTGGCTCGGTGCCGGTTATTGCGCTGGGCCTGGCGGTCACTTTTTCGCTGTATGGCCTGATGCGGAAAAAAATTGGCGTTCATGCGCAGACCGGCCTGCTGATTGAAGCAAGCTGGCTGCTACCGTTCGCCGCTATTTATCTTTTTGGCATTGCCGACAGCAGCACCAGCCATCTGATGCAGAACCCTTCATCGTTAAACCTGCTGCTGATCGCCGCAGGCGTGGTCACCACCGTACCGCTGATGCTGTTTACCGCCGCCTGCACGCGCCTGCGTCTTTCTACGGTAGGTTTTTTTCAGTACCTTGGCCCAACGCTGATGTTCCTGCTGGCGGTCATTTTTTATGGCGAGCAGATGACGCCGGATAAAGTTGTTACGTTCAGCTTTATTTGGACGGCGCTGGCCTTATTTATTTGCGATGCGCTGATAACATTAACACGCAGTCGGCCCGATCAGGTCTGAAAAGCCGGATGACTTTCACTGGCCAACGAGGCCAGTGAAAGTCACACGTAAATAAGGATTTGCCCTCATCGTAAAGCATTGAAAATATTTTGGCATTGCCCGTCAGGGTAATGCCAGAATAGCCGCGTGTTTAACTACCGAGGACAATATTCACTCCACCAGGATGAGAAGCAATAGCGTGGATGAGTTGTAAATTTATGGACGGTTTGTTCATTCTCCTGATATTCCCTGCTTTTTCCTGCCTGACCTGCCGACCTGTCGCTGACCAGCACTGGCGTTCCGCGCTATAGGTGCTCTCTACGGATTTTTCTACCGCACATTAATCGATGTGATTATTTATCTCATTTTCCGGAGAGAGAACATGCTGTATTGGTTATTACTGGCGCTTGCCATTGCCTTTGAAATTATTGGCACGCTGGCAATGAAATGGGCCAGCCTTCACGCGCATCCCGCGGGCTATTTTTTTATGTTGGGCATGATCGCCCTTTCTTATATTTCTCTGTGCTTTGCCGTAAAAAAAATTGCGCTGGGCGTAGCCTATGCCATATGGGAAGGTTTCGGCGTACTGTGTATTACTTTGTTTAGCGTACTGCTGTTCGACGAGTCGCTGACGCTGATGAAAGTGGCCGGACTGGCGACGCTGGTGACGGGGATCGCGCTGGTGAAATCGGGGACGATCGGCAGTAGCGAGGCTAACCATGCTGCCGCTTAACGGAACGCATATTGCCTGGCTGGCGCTGGCCGTGGTGCTGGAAATTGTGGCTAACGTTTTTCTTAAATATTCGAACGGCTTTCGCCGTCCGCTTTACGGTTTGTCATCTATTGTGGCGGTACTGGCCGCCTTTACCGCGCTGGCGCAGGCGGTCAAAGGCATCGATCTGTCGGTCGCTTATGCGCTATGGGGAGGGGCCGGCATGCTCGCGACGGCGACGGCAGGATGGATATTATTTGACCAACGCCTGAACGGTCGCGGTTGGTTCGGCCTCGGCGTGCTGCTGGTCGGGATGGTGCTGATCAAGCTTGCCTGATGTTTTGAGAGCGTCGACGACGCTCTCTTTTGCTCTGCTACAGCCAGTTTTTCCGCTTAAAGTAGGCGTAGGGCGCCAGACCCGCGAGGATCATCAGGCAGATTGCGCCCGGATAGCCGAAGCTCCATTTCAGCTCTGGCATAAACTCGAAGTTCATGCCGTAGCTGGAAGCCACCAGCGTGGGCGGCAGAAACACCACGGAAACCACCGAGAAGATCTTAATAATGCGGTTCTGCTCGATATTGATAAAGCCCATTGCCGCCTGCATCAGGAAGTTCACCTTCTGGAACAGAGATTCGTTATGCGGCAGCAGCGATTCGATATCGCGCAGGATTTCACGCGCCTGCTCCAGCTGATTACCCGGCAGACGCGCCTTGCGCACCAGGAAGTTCAGCGCGCGCTGGGTATCCATCAGGCACAAACGCACTTTCCAGCCGATATCTTCCAGTTCGGCCAGCGTGGAGAGCGCGGCATCGAACTCATCGCCCTGCTGTCCTTCCATAATTACGCGACTGAGCTTTTCAAGATCGCTGTAAATATTCTCGATCTCATCCGCCAGCTGTTCGATTTTGGTTTCAAACAGGTCCAACAGCAGCTCATACGCATTGCCGTCAGTCAGGATCTGGTTGCGCGCGCGCATGCGGTAAAGACGAAACGCGGGCAGCTCACGCTCGCGTAGCGTATAGAGACGGCCGTCGCGGATAGTAAAGGCCACGGTAGAGTTCCCCGCGTGGTCTTCCGCATCTTCATAGAAGAAAAAGGAGTGAATATGCAGGCCGTCTTCGTCTTCAAAAAAGCGCGCGGAGGCTTCGATATCTTCCAGCTCGGGACGCGTCGCCAGGCTCTGGCCCAGCTCGTTCTGCACGCGGTCGCGCTCGTTTTCCTCCGGCTCGATCAGATCGACCCAGACGGAACTGGACAGTTCATCCGTCGTTTCTTCCAGCTCAAGGCGGGCAAGGCGGTTTTGATCAAGTTTAAATGCGCTCAGCATTGCTGTACTCCCAATTCGTCATAGCATGGGACGCGCCTGAACACGGGGGAATCTGACTCAGAGCGAAGCGGGATGCGGGTCGCCAACAACCACGAAGGCTATCGGCAGAAGAGGATAGCCTTAGGAGTTGTACCTGTTTTCCAGGTCAATGAGCCAGTATCTACTGGGTGTGTCCAAGGCGAATGTCCTCTGAGGGTGATAGTGCGCGCATGTTACGCTGTGCTGAAAATGGCGTCAACAGCCAGCCGGGAGAAACGAAGCGGCAGCCCAGGCAATCGTCGTCAGCCGCCCGGGCAGGCGCCCGGGCCACGCAAAAACAGCGGGGCGTAAAAATCGTAAAGGCAGCGCAGGGTTACGCGCGCCGCTGCCCGGTCAGACCGTTTCCAGCTTGGCGTAGGCAGCCACTAGCCATTTGATGCCCTGCCCCTGGAAAGCAACCTGTAAGCGGCTGTGATCGCCGCTGCCTTCCAGATTAACGATGGTGCCTTCGCCAAATTTGGCGTGGCGCACGCGCTGGCCAAGCGCAAAACCGCTGTCATTTTGCGTAACCGGCGTGCCCATCCGCTGATGGTTGACCGGACGGGTGACGCTGGCGCGCAGGCGCACTTCTTCTACGCACGCCTCCGGCAGCTCGCCAACAAAGCGGGAAGGCCGGTGATAAACCTCTTTGCCATACAGCCGACGCGTTTCGGCGTAGGTGAGCGTCAGCTTCTGCATGGCTCGCGTCACGCCCACGTAGGCCAGGCGACGCTCTTCCTCCAGCCGCCCGCCTTCTTCCAGCGACATCTGGCTCGGGAACATCCCCTCTTCCATGCCGACGATAAAGACCTGGCGGAACTCCAGGCCTTTCGCCGCGTGCATGGTCATCAGCTGTACCGCATCCTGCCATTTGTCTGCCTGGCCTTCGCCCGCTTCCAGCGCCGCATGGGAAAGAAACGCCTGCAGCGGCATCAGATCTTCATCTTCATCCTGATAGCTATACTGCCGCGTGGCATTGACCAGCTCCTCAAGGTTTTCAATACGCGCCTGGCCCTTCTCACCTTTTTCCTGCTCGTACATCAGCCACAGGCCGGAATCTTTGATCACACGGTCGGTCTGCACGTGCAGCGGCATCTCACTGGTTTCCTGCGCCAGCGAGTCTACCAGCTCGGTAAAGCGCTGTAGCGCCGAGGCGGCACGACCAGCCAGGGCTTTTTCCTGAAGAAGGACGCGGGCAGTCTGCCACAGCGTCAGCTGGCGCTCGCGCGCCGTCTGCCGCACCACATCCAGCGTGCGGTCGCCAATGCCGCGAGTCGGGGTATTCACCACGCGCTCGAAAGCGGCATCGTCGTTACGGTTGGCGATCAGCCGCAAGTAGGCCAGCGAATCTTTGATTTCCTGACGCTCGAAGAAGCGCATTCCGCCATAAATACGATAAGGCATACTGGTTTGCAGCAGCGCCTCTTCCAGCACGCGCGATTGGGCGTTACTGCGATAAAGAATGGCACAGTCGTTCAGCGCGCCGCCGTTCTCCATCCACACTTTGATGCGGTTCACCACGAAGCGGGCTTCATCCAGTTCGTTGAACGCGCAGTAGATGGAGATCGGCTCGCCGTCGCTGCCGTCCGTCCACAGCTCTTTACCCAGACGGCCAGTGTTATTGGCGATCAGGGCGTTGGCCGCTTTCAGAATATTATTGGTCGAGCGATAGTTCTGCTCCAGACGAATCGTCTGGGCGCCATGAAAATCATTAAGGAAGCGCTGGATGTTCTCGACCTGTGCGCCGCGCCAGCCATAGATTGACTGGTCGTCGTCGCCCACGATGATCACTTTTCCACTGTCGCCCGCCAGCATTCTTATCCAGGCGTACTGGATATTGTTGGTATCCTGGAACTCGTCCACCAGGATATTGGTAAAGCGCTCGCGGTAGTGGTTGAGAATATGCGGCTTGTTCAGCCACAGCTCGTGTGCACGCAACAACAGCTCGGCGAAATCCACCAGCCCGGCACGATCGCAGGCCTCCTGATAAGCCTGATAAATGCGCAGCCACGTCTGCTCCACGGGATTGCCGTAGCTTTCGATATGCTTTGGCCGTAGCCCTTCATCTTTTTTGCCGTTGATGTACCACATGGCCTGACGGGCGGGCCATTGCTTTTCATCCAGATTCATCGCTTTGATCAGGCGTTTTAACAAGCGCATCTGATCTTCACTGTCCAGGATTTGAAAATCCTGCGGCAGATTCGCGTCCAGATGATGCGCGCGTAGCAGGCGGTGCGCCAGGCCGTGGAAGGTGCCAATCCACATCCTGCCCTGGCTGGTGCCGATCAGCTGCTCGATACGGTGGCGCATCTCAGCGGCGGCCTTGTTAGTAAAGGTCACGGCCATAACGGAGTAAGGCGAACAGTTTTCAACCCCCAGCAGCCAGGCGATGCGGTGAACCAGCACGCGAGTCTTGCCGCTGCCCGCGCCCGCGAGCACCAGCAAATTGCTGCGCGGCGCGGCTACGGCCTCGCGTTGTTTGTCATTCAAGCCGTCGAGAAGGTCAGAAACGTCCATAAGCACCGTCAGATTAGGGGAAGCTGTTGCTCCACTGGATATTTAACCAGCGTATTATAACAACGCGGTCAGGGATGCCAACTGCGAAATTTCCAGCGTGGGCAGCAGGCGGCTGTCACCGGCATGCATCAGGTTG